>SVKG01000026.1 GCA_015068565.1 Oscillospiraceae bacterium
GCATAATATTATATCAAAAAAAATAGAAATTTCTACCCTTTTTTCATATTTTTTAAAAAGTTATTTTCTTTGGTGTGAAATTAAGAAAATCTGCCGAGGTGAGCAGGTATTGGACACCGTCTGTTTCTCCCTCTATTGCTTTGCTGTGACCGGCGCCGTGGAGATGTCCGTATATGCATTTTGTGACTCCGTAGCCGGTGAAAAGTTTTGATATATCCTCATTGACACGTCCGTCGTCAGTAAAGGGCGGATAGTGCAACACCGCAAGAATTTTACTGCAACCTGATGCAATCCCCTCACGGAGTGATGATTCGAGCCGCAGAATTTCGTGTTCGTATATCTTGCGGTCCTCACCGCGGAATTCATCAGAGGTCGGGTCTGCCCACCAGCGTGTGCCGCAGATTGCAACATCTTCCGCAGTAAAGGCGTTATTATTTATGAATTCAATATTTTCAAACCCATTTTCCCTCACAAAGGCGTTCATTTTAGATACGGTATCCCACCAGTAATCGTGATTGCCTTTTAAAATTATCTTTCTGCCGGGCAGAGTACTTAAAAATTCAAAGTCGCTTCCGCAATCGGCAAGTTTCATCTCCCAGGACACGTCACCGCCGATAATGACGGTATCGCCGTTCGATACGGTATGCAGCCAGTTGGTGCGGATTCTGTCCATATATCCCGACCACTTATCGCCGAAAACCTCCATGGATTTATCCGTATTGGTGGAAAGATGCAAATCTGAAATGGCATATATCACCGGAGCAACACCTCCTTGCATTTTTTTAATAATATCACAAATTTTACCAAAACGCAATCTTTGTACATACAATTTGGCTTTTAATACAAAAAAAGGTTGCCTTGCGGCAACCTTTTTAACAATAATACTATATTAAATCAATACATTCCCATTCCTGCACCGGGAGCACCGCCCATAGGTGCGGGGTTTTCCTCAGGAATATCGGTAACAAGGCTTTCGGTAGTAAGGACAGTTGCCGCAACACTTGCCGCATTCTGCAAAGCGGATCTTGTAACTTTTGCAGGGTCTACTATACCGGCTTTAAACATATCAACGTATTCGTCTGTCAAAGCGTTGTAGCCGATGGAATCGTCACTTTCTTTAACCTTATCAACGATAACTGCACCTTCCAGACCTGCATTTACAGCAATCTGCATAAGGGGTGCTTCCAGGGCTTTAACAACTATCTTAACGCCTGTCTTTTCGTCGCCTTCTTTAACTTCAAGAAGTTTTTCAACGGATTTGATTGCATTGATATAAGATGTTCCGCCGCCGGCAACTATACCCTCTTCAACTGCTGCCTTGGTCGCTGCAAGAGCGTCTTCTATACGGAGTTTCATCTCTTTCATCTCTGTTTCGGTGGCTGCACCGACTTTGATTACTGCAACACCACCTGCTATCTTGGCAAGACGTTCCTGGAGTTTCTCTCTGTCGAAATCACTGGTAGTTTCGGCAATCTGATTTTTAATCTGGGCTGTGCGGTCTGCAATTGCACCTTTATCACCCGCACCGTCAACTATGATAGTGGCTTCTTTAAGCACTTTAACCTGTTTTGCACGGCCAAGCATATCAATTGTAGCCTCTTTAAGGTCGAGGCCCAACTCCTCGGTAACTACTGTACCGCCCGTAAGGATTGCGATGTCGCGGAGCATTTCTTTACGTCTGTCGCCAAAACCGGGGGCTTTTACGGCAACACAGGTGAATGTTCCTCTCAAACGGTTTACAAGCAAAGTTGCAAGAGCCTCACCCTCAACATCCTCTGCGATTATAACAAGTTTTTTGCCCTGCTGAACAATCTGTTCGAGCAAGGGGAGAATTTCCTGAATATTGGAGATTTTCTTGTCTGTGATAAGGATGTAAGCATCATCAATAACGGCTTCCATCTTATCGGTATCGGTTACCATATAAGGTGAAATGTAGCCGCGGTCAAACTGCATTCCCTCTACAACGTCACAGTAGGTTTCGGCTGTTTTGGACTCTTCAACAGTTATAACACCATCGCTTGTAACCTTTTCCATAGCGTCGGCAATAAGTACGCCTATCTGCTCGTCTGCGGCACTTACTGCGGCAACAGTTGCGATGTCTTCCTTACCGCTCACCTTTTTGCTTTTACTTACAATGTACTCAACAGCAGTATCAACAGCGGCTTTCATGCCCTTTCTTACAATCATGGGGTTGGCTCCGGCTGTGACGTTTTTGATACCCTCGTGAATAAGCGCCTGTGCTAAAAGTGTAGCAGTGGTTGTACCGTCACCGGCTACATCGTTTGTTTTGGTGGCAACTTCTTTAATAAGTTGTGCGCCCATATTTTCAAAAGCATCTTCAAGTTCGATTTCTTTTGCAATAGTTACACCGTCATTGGTTATAAGGGGTGCACCGAATTTCTTATCAAGAACAACATTTCTGCCCTTGGGACCTAATGTGATTTTCACAGTATCTGCAAGAGCATCTATACCTGCCTGTAATGCTCTACGGGCGTCTTCGCCGTATTTAAGTTGTTTTGCCATAATATATTCCTCCTAAAATCACTCTACTATTGCCAAAATATCACTCTGACGAACAATAATGCTTTCCTCGCCGTCTACCTTGACTTCTGTACCGGCATATTTATTGATAAGCACTTTATCGCCAACTTTGACTTCCATAACAACTTCCTTGCCCTCTACCATACCGCCGGGACCTACTGCAACAACCTCAGCAACCTGAGGCTTCTCTTTCGCATTACCGGCAAGTATAATACCGCTTTTGGTGGTATCTTCTGCTTCGGTCATTTTAATTACAACTCTGTCTGCCAATGGCTTGATTGTCATTTTAATTTCCTCCTGTATTATCTTGTGGATACGGCAAACCGTATCAGATATTATTATTTCCCAAATAAAGGGATAATTACAACATTTTACCTTACTTGAAGTATTTTACGCCGGATTCGAACAGTTTCTGGTCTTTGTTGCCGGGGATGTTCTTGTAAAGGTTATGTCCCATACGCTCGGAATGTCCCATCTTACCGAACACTCTGCCGTCAGGACTTGTGATACCCTCAATAGCGAGAAGTGAACCGTTGGGATTATATGCGATATCCATAGTCGCTTTGCCCGAAAGGTCAACGTACTGAGTAGCAATCTGACCGTTGGCGATAAGTCTTTTTACTGTTTCGTCATCGGCAACGAATCTGCCCTCGCCGTGGGAAATAGCAATCGCGTGGATATCGCCTACCTCTACACCTGCAAACCAGGGTGATTTATTAGATGCTATACGGGTATTTACTATGCACGAAGCATGGCGGTTAATGGTATTGAATGTAAGTGTCGGGAAAGACGGCTCAATGTCGCAAATCTCACCGAAAGGTACAAGACCGAGTTTGATAAGTGCCTGGAAGCCGTTACAGATACCAAGCATAAGACCGTCACGGTTTTTAAGCAAGTTGTGAACAGCCTCTTTTACCATACCGTTTTTGAACGCCGCCGCAATAAACTTACCTGAACCGTCAGGCTCGTCACCGCCGGAGAAACCGCCGGGGATCATTACAATCTGGCTTTCGTCGATTCTTCTTGCCATTTCTTTAAGGGACTCTGCTATGTGGGCAGATGAAAGGTTATTTACAACAAACACATCTGCCACTGCTCCCGCTTTTTCAAAGGCACGGGCTGTGTCGTATTCACAGTTGGTACCGGGGAATACAGGTATAAACACCTTGGGAGCGGCAAACTTTTCCTTGCCGTAAATTGCACGGGTAAAGCCTGTGGAAGAAATAGTTTCTATCTCCTCTGTCTTCTGTGCTGTCTTGGTGGGGAATATATTTTCCAAAACACCGCTCCACAAAGATACGGATTCGTCTATTGCAATTTCTCCGTCACTAAATTTAATATATGCTTTATCCGGTGTGGTCTTGCCTATTATTTTATAATTAAGATCTTTAAGCACACAGGGGCATACGCCTTCTGCCAGTTGGAGGACAAAAGCACCGTTGGCAGGGTCGAATATACCGCCCTCGTCTGTGAACTCAACACCCACACTGTTACCGAAGCACATATTGGCAACTGCTTCGGCAGCACCGAATCTGCCGCATACCTTGGCTGCGATTACCTTTTTATCTGCAATAAGAGCAGACACTGCTTCATAAACTTTTTTAAGATTATCGTAATCGGGAAGGTCATTTTCGTCCTTGGCAAAATCAACAAATACCACGTCGGATGAAACTTTTTTGAATTCGGGTGATATGATATCGTTGGTGTTTGCAGGGGTTATTGCAAAGGAAACAAGAGTGGGCGGAACACTGATGTCATTGAAAGTACCAGACATTGAGTCTTTACCGCCGATTGCACCGAGGCCGAGTTTTTCCTGAGCATCAAATGCACCAAGGAGTGCCGAGAGGGGTTTGCCCCACTTTTTAGCATCAGTATCAAGACGTTCAAAATACTCCTGGAATGTGAGGTATGAAGTCTTATAATCACCGCCGGTTGAAACGAGTTTTGAAACAGAATCAACAACAGCATACGCCGCGCCGTGATAAGGACTCCACTCTGAAAGATACGGGTCATAGCCGTAAGACATTACAGAACAGGTTGTGGTTTCGCCTTTTAGTACAGGGAGTTTTGAAACCATAGCATCGGGTTCTGTAAGTTGCTTTTCTCCGCCGAAGGGCATAAGCACAGTGTAGGCGCCGATTGTGGAGTCAAAACGCTCAACAAGGCCTTTCTGTCCCGCGCCGTTTAAGTCGGTGAGGATTTCTTTGATGCCTTCAACGCCACTGCGCGTAGAAGGAGTAAAATATTTCGTACCCTTGGGGCCTTCCACCTCAACATTGATTGATTTGGTAGCGCCGTTGGTGTTCAAAAAGTCTCTGCTTATATCTACGATGGTTACGCCGTTCCAGTTCATTTTAAGACGCATATCGTCGGTTACCTCGGCAACAACTGTTGCCTCTAAATTTTCGCTGTTGGCATATTCAATAAATTTATCTGCATCGGATGCGGCAACCACACACGCCATACGTTCCTGAGATTCGGAAATTGCAATCTCTGTTCCGTCAAGGCCCTCGTATTTTTTGGGGACTTTATCAAGGTTGATTACAAGTCCGTCTGCAAGTTCGCCGATGGCAACAGATACACCACCGGCACCGAAGTCATTACATCTCTTTATGAGGGTGGTTACATCTTTGTTTCTGAAAAGTCTTTGTATCTTACGTTCAACAGGGGGATTACCCTTCTGTACCTCTGCACCGCAACTGCTTAAAGATGTGTCGGTATGTGATTTTGAAGAGCCTGTTGCACCGCCGATACCGTCACGTCCCGTTCTGCCGCCGAGGAGGACTATAACATCACCCTTCTCGGGACGCTCTCTGCGAACATTATCTACGGGAGCAGCACCGACAACAGCACCGATTTCCATACGCTTTGCCACATAACCGGGGTGGTATATCTCGTGAACTTTACCGGTGGCAAGGCCTATCTGGTTACCATAAGAACTGTATCCCGCAGCAGCACCCTGAGATATCTTGCGCTGGGGTAATTTGTTTGCCATAGTATCTGCCACGCTCTGCCTTACATCGCCGCTGCCTGTTACGCGCATAGCGGAATACACATAGGATCTGCCCGAAAGCGGGTCACGGATAGCACCGCCAAGGCATGTTGCCGCACCGCCAAAAGGCTCAATCTCTGTGGGGTGGTTATGTGTTTCGTTTTTAAACATAAGGAGCCAGGGCTCAACTTTGCCGTCAATATCGACGTCTATTCTGATACTACATGCATTGATTTCCTCAGACTCATCTATGTTTTTGAGCATACCGCGGCTTTTGAGTTCTTTAACCGCAATGGTTGCTATATCCATAAGGCAAATATCTTTGGTACGATTAAGTTTTTTGCGAACCGCAATATAATCGCCGTAGGTTTTCTCTATAAACTCTGCACCCCCGGAGAACTTAACATCTTCAAGACGTGTGGAGAAAGTGGTATGACGGCAGTGGTCAGACCAGTATGTATCTATCATTTTGAGTTCTGTAATTGTGGGGTTGCGTTTTTCCGTGTCCTTAAAATAATCACGGCAGAGTTGAAGGTCATCAAGACCCATCGCAAAGCCGTTGTCTGCAAAAAACTTCTGCATTTCCTCCTCGGAAAAATCTATAAAGCCCTCAACAGTGGCAACTGTCCGGGGAATTTCGAGATTGACGGAAAAATCCTTGGGTTTTTCCAATGAAACTTCGCAACTCTCAACAGGATTTATAAGGTATCTCTTGATTCTTTCCACATCCTCGTCAGTTACGTTTCCGCTTAACACAACGAGTTTTGCAACCTTAACCTGCGGACGGTGACCGCCGGTTAAGATTTCTATACACTGCATACAAGAGTCCGCTCTCTGGTCAAACTGTCCGTCAAGGAGTCCCATGGCAAACACTTTATCCCCTGCGGGAATATCAATGGTTTCATCATAGCAGTTGTCAACAGGCGGTTCAGAGAAAACCGTAGTCTTGGCTTTGGCATACTCCTCATCCGAAAGTCCGTCACAGTCGTATCTGTTTATTACGCGGACATCCTCAATACCGCTGATTAAAAGATTATTCTTTAAATCATTACGGATTGACTGTGCTTCTACATCGAAACCTTTTTTCTTTTCAACAAAAATTCTTCTTATCACTGTCTTATCCTCCGTCACACATTAAATCTGAAAAGAACGATGTCTCCGTCGTTCATAACGTACTCTTTACCCTCTAACCGTACAAGCCCTTTGTCCCGTGCAGCAGCATAAGTACCGCACTCTATAAGGTCTTTATATGCAACAACCTCGGCTCTTATAAACCCTTTTTCAAAATCCGTATGAATCTTACCTGCTGCCTGGGGTGCTTTTGTTCCTTTGGTAATTGTCCACGCCCTTACCTCGGGTTTACCCGCCGTAAGGTAACTGATAAGTCCGAGCAAACTATAACTTTTCTTAACCAGTCGGTCAAGGCCGGATTCTTCTATGCCGAGTTCTTTTAAAAACATTATCTTCTCTTCTTCATCAAGTTGAGAAACTTCTTCCTCTATCCTTGCCGATATCGGAAGCACTTCGGCGTGTTCTTTGGCGGCAATCTCTTCAACTTCTTTTATCATAGCGTTGTTTTCGATGCCGTTTGCAAACTCATCCTCCGATACATTCGCCGCATATATAACAGGCTTGATTGTAAGCAGAGCAAGTTCTTTAAGAAACGGCTTTTCTTCCTCACTAAATTCGATTGCACGGGCTGTGATGCCGTTTTCGAGATTTTCCTTAATCTTCTGCAATGTTGCCATCTCGTCTTTGTATTTACGTTCGCCTGTTTTTAAAAGTTTTGATGTTTTTTCTATTCTTTTATCAACAAGTTCTATATCTGCAAAGATAAGTTCAAAGTTGATTGTTTCAATATCCCTCTTGGGCCCTATTGAACCATCAACATGGACAATGTTTGAATCCTCAAAGCATCTTACCACATGTACAATGGCATCCACTTCGCGGATGTGTGACAAAAACTTGTTTCCCAAGCCCTCGCCTTTACTTGCACCTTTAACCAACCCCGCAATATCTACGAATTCTATAATAGCGGGAGTCACCTTGTCGGGGTCGTACATTTCCGCCAGGCGGTCCAACCTCTCATCAGGTACGGAAACAACACCCACATTCGGCTCTATCGTACAAAACGGATAGTTCGCAGACTCTGCCCCCGCCTGGGTGATAGCATTAAAAAGTGTACTCTTGCCCACATTTGGTAATCCCACGATGCCAAGTTTCATATTACTTTCATTCCCTTCGAAATGTCTTATACTGAAATCAAAAAATCTCTCACGATAATTATACATCATAAAACCGCAGTATGCAAGGGTTTTTACCATAAAAAAGGAAAAACCCGAGCGTACTCGGGTTTTTGTAACATTGACCAAATATTAGTCTATCATATTTAAAATGTCCTGTTTATGACGGTAGCCCACTGCGGTTTGTGTGAGGTTTCCGTCTTTGAACACCATAAGTGTGGGAATACTCGCTATGCCAAACTGAATTGCCAGTTCGCCCTCATCGTCCACATTGACTTTGCAGACTTTGATTTTCCCCTCATATTCTTCGGCGATTTCTTCTATTATGGGCGAAAGCATCTGGCACGGTCCGCACCAGGTAGCCCAGAAGTCTACAAGAACGGGTATATCGCTCTTTAAAACCTCTTGTTCAAAATTTTCTTTTGTTAATTTTACCTCTGCCATAAGCAATACCTCCTTAATCCTTTGATTTGTAATACAGCATACAGTGACAATACCCCTCAAACTCAGGGTCTTTTATCTGCTCTCGGAATTCTTTGCAAACGCACTTAAACTCCTCTGTACGGGCAGTTCTGCACGGGCAATAACCACCTGTACGTTCAAGCCCCTCTTTAATTATCCTTACTACATTTTCGTCGGGATTCAGTTTAACACTCATACGCTTATTCTCCAAAAATCAACTATTTTTATACGCTTCCAGTTTATCCAGTATCATTTTATTTATTATCTGGGGATTGCCCTTGCCTTTTGATTCCTTCATAACCATACCTACAAGGAAGCCCAGAGCACGGGTTTTGCCGTTTTTATAATCCTCAAACGACTGGGGATTGGCTTCTAAAACGCCGTTTACCATAGCCTCTATTGCACTTGTATCGCTTATCTGCGCAAGGCCGAGTTCGTCCACAATCTTTGCAGGGGAGTCGTTTGTTTCAAACATACGGGCAAGTACCTTTTTGGCTGCAGTTATACTGATGGTGCCGTCGGAGGTGATTTTGCTCAGTTCGTTAAGGCTTTCGGGGGTAAAGGGTACGTCGTCAAAACTGATGTCATTA
This sequence comes from Oscillospiraceae bacterium, assembly GCA_015068565.1. Lineage (GTDB taxonomy): Bacteria > Bacillota > Clostridia > UMGS1810 > UMGS1810 > SIG455. The sequence goes on from SVKG01000026.1 coordinate 8,829, forward strand.
TCCTTTACATACTTCATAATATCACCTTGCAGCCAGTTCGCCGTCTGTTTGGCATCGCCGCCAAGTTCGATACATCTATCAAAAAACCGAGCCATACTCTTATTGCCCACAATAATTCCGGCTTCGTAGTCACCAAGACCAAGTTCGCCTGTATATCTTGCTTTCTTTTTATCGGGCATCTCGGGGATTTCTTTGCGGATTTCTTCTATCCATTCCTCGCTTATAATCATAGGAACAAGGTCAGGCTCGGGGAAATATCTGTAATCGTGAGCCTCTTCCTTACTGCGCAAAAGCACATTCTCACCCTTGCCGTCATCCCAACGGCGTGTCTCCTGCTCGATTACGCCGCCGTTTGAAAGAATCTCGGTCTGTCTGCCTATTTCGTACTCAATGGCGCGTTGTGTTCCGCTGAAAGTTGAAACATTCTTCATCTCGGAACGTGTGCCGAATTTATCACTGCCCTCGGGACGGAGAGATACGTTTATATCGCAACGGAGTGAGCCTTCCTCCATTTTACAGTCAGAAACCTCTATATACTGCAACACGGACTTCAAAGTTTCAAGATAAACCCTTGCCTCCTCCGCACTGCGAAGGTCGGGCTCTGAAACTATCTCTATAAGCGGAACACCGCAACGGTTGAAGTCTACATAGGATTCATCGCCCATTACGGAATGGATGAGTTTACCGGCATCTTCTTCAATATGGATTCTTGTTATGCCGATTCTCTTCTTCTCGCCGCCTACATCGATATCGAGATAACCGTTGGTACAAAGGGGCAGGTCAAACTGCGAAATCTGATACGCTTTGGGCAAGTCAGGATAAAAATAGTTCTTTCTGTCCTGTTTACTTGCACGGGTGATATCGCAATTTAAAGCAAGTCCTGCTTTGATGGCATACTCCACAACCTTTTTATTAAGCACAGGCAAAGTGCCCGGCATACCCATACAAACAGGGCAACAGGAGGTATTTACATCAAGACCGAATTCATTTTTACATGAACAGTATATTTTTGTATTGGTTGAAAGTTCTGCATGGACTTCAAGACCAATGACGGATTCGTAATTCATTTTTATACCTCCTTTACAGATTAGGACGGATTTTTGAAAAATCCGTATTCTGCTCAAATGTATATGCGCTGCGGATGAGGGTGCTCTCGTCAAAGGGTTTGCCTATAAGTTGAACGCCTATGGGCATACCGCCTTTATCAAATCCGCCGGGTACTACTATTGCAGGGAGACCCGCGATATTAACTGAAACCGTGTATATATCGTTAAGATACATCTGCACAGGGTCTTCTATCTTACCGCCGATATCGAAAGCCGTCTCCGTTGTTGTGGGTGAAAGGATAACGTCGTACTTTTCGAATGCCCTGTCAAAAGAATTTTTAATCAAGGTACGTACCTGCTGTGCTTTTTTGTAATATGCATCATAGTAACCTGAACTTAAAACATAAGTACCAAGCATTATACGGCGTTTAACCTCACTGCCGAAGCCCTCGGAACGGGATGCGGCATAAAGGTCGTTAAGGTCTTCGAAAGACGCGGCTCTGTGGCCGTATTTGATACCGTCAAAACGAGCAAGATTTGAACTTGCCTCAGCAGAAGATATAATATAGTACGCGCTTACGGCATAGTCTGTCATGGGCAGATTGAAATACTCTACTGTTGCGCCCATTTCCTCATATTTTTTAACAGCGGCGAGGATTGCCTTTTTAACATCTTCGGAAATGCCGTCGCCTAAATACTCGGTGGGAACACCTATTTTAAGGCCTTTTACATCGCTGACAAGAGCCTTTTTGTAATCGGGAAGTTTTATGTTTGCCGAGGTCGAGTCCATACTGTCGTGACCTGCGATGGCATTCAATACAATTGCGCAGTCGGTAACGTCTTTTGTCATAGGGCCAATCTGGTCAAGCGATGATGCAAATGCCACAAGACCGTAACGTGACACAAGCCCGTAGGTGGGCTTTAAGCCTACTATTGAACAGAAAGATGCAGGTTGACGTATAGAGCCGCCCGTATCACTGCCAAGAGCAAAAATGGCTTCATCTGCCGCAACTACTGCCGCACTGCCGCCCGATGAACCGCCGGGGATTTTGTTTAAATCATAGGGGTTTCGGGCAAGTTTGAAATAAGACGTCTCGTTAGATGCACCCATTGCAAACTCGTCCATATTGGTTTTGCCTATTATAACGCCACCCGCCTGTTTTATTCTGTCGCTTACAAAAGCATCATAGGGGGGAACAAAGTTTTCGAGCATTTTAGATGCACAGGTGGTAGCAATACCCTTGGTGCAGATATTGTCTTTAACAGACGCGGGAATACCGCACAGGTCCGCCACTTCCTCTCCGGACGCAATCTTTGCATCCGCAGCCTTTGCCTGTTCCATAGCCGACTCTGCCACAACGGTTATGTAACCGCCCACCTTACCGTCTATCTCATCTATACGATCAAGCACAGACTGAGTAAGTTCCACACTTGTGATTTCTCCCGCCCTCAGCATAGAGGAAAGTTCGTGAATAGTCTTTTCGTATAATTTCATATCATCTTCCCCCTTACTCTACTACCTTGGGCACAAGGACACAACCCCTCGCCTTAGCAGGGGCGTTTTTCAAAATATCGTCTCTGTCAAAGGAGGGTTTAACCTCGTCCTCACGGAAAACATTGTGTATATCCGATATATGATTGGTGGGGGATTCATCCCCTGTATCAACTTCTGAAAGTTCTCTGGCAAATTCTATAACCGCCTCAATATTCAATGCATCAAGTTCCTCGTCGGTCAGTTTGAGTCTTGACAAGGATGCTATATGCCTGAGTTCTTCCTTGGTAACGCTCATAGTATCATTCCTTTCGTGTATTAACTTATCCATTATACACCATATTAAGCCAATTTGCAATTACTTTATCATTTCCATAAATTCCGCTTCGCCGATAACAGGTATACCAAGTTCCCTTGCCTTATCAAGTTTGCTGCCGGTTGACTCTCCCGCCACAACATAATCGGTTTTCCCCGACACGCTTCCAGACACTTTGCCGCCGAATTTTTCGATTATTCCGGTGGCTTCTTTACGTCCGTAATTTTCCAGTGTACCCGTAAGCACAAAGGTTTTACCCTCAAATCGGTTATCGCCACTTTCTTGCTCAATATATTTTGTATTAACCCCTGCACGGGACAGTTTATCAATAAAATCCCTGTTTTGCGGCTCGGCAAAAAAGTCCGTTACACTCTCTGCCATAATATCGCCTATATCGCCGATAGCACACAAATCCTCTTTTGTTGCATCAAACAGGGCATAGATGTCTTTGAACTTTTTCGATATAAGTTTTGACGCTCCCGCGCCAATATGACGTATGCCAAGGGCATAGAGGAGTTTTTCCATACTGTTTGATTTGGATTTTTCCGCAGCAGAAAGAATGTTCTCTGCACTTTTATCGCCCATTTTATCAAGCGATGCAAGGCTTTCTTTATCCATATAATAAATGTCGGCACTGCTCGATATAAGTCCGTTATCGACAAGTTTTTCTATTATCTGCGGACCGAGACCCTCTATATCCATAGCATCTCTCGACACAAAATGAATAATACTGCGCACTGCCTGAGCAGGACACGCTCCGCCGGTACATCTGACTGCCGCCTCGCCCTCCTCACGGTGTACCCTTGCACCACAGGCGGGACAGGTTTCGGGCATAAAGAATTCCCGTTCACTGCCGTTGCGGTCAGATACCACAACCTCTACCACTTCGGGGATTATATCCCCTGCTTTCTGTATAACGACAGTATCGCCGATGCGAATATCCTTCTGTCTGATAAAATCTATATTATGCAGTGTGGCACGGCTTACGGTGGACCCCGCTATAAGCACAGGTTCAAGGTCTGCCGCGGGGGTGAGCACTCCCGTTCTGCCAACGGCAACAGTAATGTCTTTTATTTTGGTTTTCTGCTTTTCGGCAGGGTATTTATATGCTATCGCCCAACGGGGTGTCTTTGCCGTACTGCCAAGTTTGTCCCGCTGTGAAAGTTCGTTTACCTTAATAACCGCGCCGTCAATATCGTAATAAAGGTCACGACGTATATCGCCTATACGCTTAATCTCATCAAAGGCATCCTCTATGGTGTCAAAGCCTTTGTCGTTTGATATTACCTTGAAGCCGCATCTGCGCAGAAGATCAAGCCCTTCAAGATGCGATTTTATTTCTCTGCCCTGAATCTGCTGTATATTGAATACGAATATATCAAGATTACGTTTTGCCGCTATGGCGGAATTTAACTGGCGCAGTGACCCCGCCGCCGCATTACGCGGATTGGCAAAGGTAGACTCGCCCTCTTCCTCACGCTTTTGATTGAGTCGGGCAAAATCAGGTTTGGAGATAAACACCTCGCCTCTCACTTCAAGATACGGGATATCCTCGCGAAGTTTTAACGGGATGGATTTTACCGTTTTTAAGTTTTCGGTCACATCCTCGCCCACTACTCCGTCGCCTCGGGTTGAACCGCGTACAAATACAGAATCCACATATTCAAGTGATACGGAAAGCCCGTCAATCTTCTGCTCTACACAATAAACGGGGGTATCAACAGTGCCGCGGACACGGGAGTCAAACTCTTTAAGTTCTTCAAAGGAAAACGCGTCCTGCAAACTCTGCATAAGCACTGTATGGGTAACACTTTCAAACCCGTCTAAAATCTTGCCCCCTACCTTTTGCGTGGGGGAATCGGCTGTTACAAAATCAGGGTTTGCCTTTTCAATATCCACAAGTTCACGCATGAGGCGGTCATATTGCTCGTCCGTTATATCGGGGTTGTCCAGCACATAATATTTATAACTGTGTTCGTTAAGCGTGTTTTTTAGTTCTTCATAACGCTCTCTTACAGTCATTAAAACACCTCCGCACCGTCATCGAAATATATTCCCGAACGGTGAATTTTAATATTCTCTGCACCTATATTCTGAAACTGCTCCAAGGCACTCATTACAAGTTCCGGCTTTAAATTCCGTTTACTACCCGCATTAAGATGCATCTCTATCTGGCACAAGCCGTTTACATACTCACTTTTGAGTTCGTGAATATCGGGCAGAATATTCTCCTGCTTTTCTCCGCTTTTGCTCCGCTTTGTAACTACCGCCTCATCCATAGCCATAAAGGCCTCACAATCGGGAGGGGTATCGGTTGTAAATGTAACGGTATACCGTGCTGTTTCTATATATTTAAATGCTCTTTCTTCATCGGCGCACCTTATTTCAAGAACTCTTATACCGGATGGCATTACGCTGTTGAGTTTATCTTTAAGGGAAGGCGTGTCCACAGACTTTGAAAAAGTAATATCCAGATACTCGCACTCACTGGTGATGCCTACCGACAGCGGCAGGGCAACGGTCATTATGGAATGGGGATTAAAACCCTTTGTATATTCCAGGGGCGCTCCGCCGCGTCTTAATGCTCTGTTCATCGTCCGCATAAGGTCTAAGTGTGATATGAATCTGGCATCGTCGTTACGTTCATATTTTATTCTGTATTTATTCATAACATACACCCTCCCCAAAAGAAGCGGCTCCGCAACCGGCACATTTTTGGCGGCAGTTGGGGGTGACTATACCCTGCTCCGCTTTTTTTGCTTCGCTTATAAGGAAGTTTTTGCTGACGCCGACATCTATCATATCCCAGGGCAGAACCTCATCAAAGGAACGCGCCCTTGTATAAAACATCGGGTCTATGCCACACTCTGTGAATGCTTCCATCCATTTGTCGTAATCAAACACTTCGCTCCAACCGTCAAGACGGATGCCTTTTTCCGAAGCCTTTAAAAGTACTGCGGAAAGACGTCTGTCGCCACGGGCAAACACACCTTCCAAAACACTGACAGGTGCTTCGTGGTAGTTATATTTTATCTTACGGTCTGTTATGGTCTCTTTAAGCGCCTGTTGTTTAACGCGGAGTTCTTCCATAGTGTCCTGTCTTGCCCACTGGAAAGGCGTAAACGCTTTGGGTACAAAGGAAGACACACTTGTGGTGACACGGAGTCCTTTACCGCGTTTTTCTTTATCAACTTTAAAATACCGGTCTACAACCTTTTTGGAAAGGTCGCCTATTCCGCAGACATCCTCTATGGTTTCAAAGGGCAGTCCTATCATAAAATAAAGTTTTATACTGCTGTATCCGCCCTCAAATGCCATGGTTGACGCATTCATAAGGTCCTCTTCCGTTATGCCTTTATTGATAACATCCCTCATCCGCTGTGTTCCTGCCTCAGGTGCAAAGGTGAGGCTGCTTTTGCGCACTTTTTGTACCTTTTGCATCAAATCCATAGAAAAGGAATCGAGCCGCAGTGACGGCAGAGAAAGGCTGACACATTCATCCTCTGTTATCTTTAAAAGTTCTTCTGTAAGTTCTTTAAGGCCACGGTAGTCACTGGTGGACAGTGAAGACAGTGATATTTCTTCATACCCTGTGGAGTCGAGGAGTTTTTTTGCGTTTTCGAGTAAAGTGGAGGGACTTTTCTCCCTGACGGGGCGGTATATCATACCTGCCTGACAAAATCTGCATCCGCGTATACATCCACGGAAAACTTCGAGCATTACGCGGTCGTGAACAACTTCCATATACGGTACTATCACCTTATCGGGAGCATACATACTGTCAAGGTCTTTGACTATTCTTTTCTTAACCCTTGGGGGGACTGTTTCGTCAACAGGTTCGATTGCGGCAACTGTGCCGTCTTCGTTATAGGTTATATTATAAAAAGACGGAACGTATACACCCTCTATCTTTGATACTTCCCTTAAA
>SVKG01000027.1 GCA_015068565.1 Oscillospiraceae bacterium
GTAATGCAATGGATAACGGTGCAGAACTCAAATGTAACTTTGCTGTTGAATCTATTAAAGAAATTGACGGCGGTTATGAAGTTGCTTCTGCCACAGAAACAGTAAAGGCTAAGTATGTAATCAATGCGGCAGGTGTATATGCCGATGCGGTTGCTGCTATGGTAGGGGATACTTCTTTCAGTATCACTCCCAGACGCGGCGAGTATATTCTTCTTGACAGAGAGTGCGGAGATATTGTTTCACACACGATTTTCAGAACACCCTCTAAAATGGGTAAGGGTATATTGGTTTCTCCCACTGTTGACGGAAATCTCCTCACCGGACCCACATCGGAGAATATCACTGATAAAGATGATAAATCCACAACTTCTGACGGCTATGCTAAAATTATGCAACAGGCGAGAGAAAATCTTACGGATGTTCCTTTTAACAAAACAATCACATCTTTCTGCGGACTCAGAGCGGTTGGCAGCACAGGAGATTTTATTATTAACTCACCCAAGGCAGGTTTTGTAAATGTTGCCGGTATTGAGTCCCCCGGACTTTCTTCCGCTCCGGCGATTGCGCTGATGGTAAAAGATATCCTTGCAGAGCAGGGGGTAGCGTTTGAAGAAAAACCTGATTTTGTTGCCACACGCCCCGCGATGCATCATTTTAAAGAAGCAAGTATCGAAGAAAAGAACGAGATAATCAAAAAAGACAAATCCTACGGCCGTGTTATCTGCCGTTGCGAAACAGTTACAGAGGGTGAGATTCTTGCGGCGATCCGCACCAATCCCAAACCGAGTGACCTTGACGGAGTAAAACGTCGTACAAGAGCGCAGATGGGCAGATGCCAGGGTGGTTTCTGCACACCGTATATTATGAAACTTCTTTCGGAAGAACTCAATATTCCTTATGAAGAAATCACCAAAAGCGGCGGCGAGTCAACACTTATTACCGGTAAGACAAAGGAGGACGTTTAAGTGGTTACAGAATTAGTTATAATCGGCGGAGGTCCTGCCGGTATGAGTGCAGCGATTGCTGCTTATGAAAACGGAATACGCGATATTCTTATTTTGGAACGTGACAGTTCACTGGGCGGTATTTTGCAGCAGTGTATACACAACGGCTTTGGTCTTCATAAATTTGGTGAAGAACTCACCGGTCCCGAGTATGCATGGAGATACGAGAAAAAAGTAAAGGAATTGGGTATAGCGTATAAACTCGATACAATGGTAATTGATATCAGCGAAGATAAAGTTATAACTGCAACCAATTCTGCTGATGGTGTTTTTCAGATTGAAGCAAAGGCGATCATCCTTGCTATGGGCTGCCGTGAGCGTTCAAAGGGAGAAATCCGTTTCACCGGAACACGTCCCTCAGGCATTTATTCTGCGGGTACTGCACAGAAACTCGTTAACCTTGAAGGTTATATGCCCGGTAAGGAAGTAGTTATTCTCGGTTCCGGCGATATCGGACTTATCATGGCAAGACGTATGACATTAGAGGGCGCACATGTAAAAGCAGTTTGTGAACTTATGCCTTATTCCGGCGGTCTTGCAAGAAATATAGAGCAGTGCCTTAACGACTTTGGTATTCCGCTTATGCTTTCAACTACCGTTGTTGAGATTCACGGTAAGGAGAGATTAGAGGGTATCACAATAGCCAAGGTAGATGCCAACAGACGTCCTATCGAAGAGACTAAGGAATATATTGCTTGTGATACACTTTTGCTTTCAGTTGGTCTTATTCCTGAAAACGAACTTTCAAAGAAAGCCACTGTAAATCTTGACAGAATCACAAACGGCGCCGTAGTTGACCAGGACAGACAGACATCACAGGAAGGGGTGTTTGCCTGTGGTAATGTACTGCATGTACACGATCTTGTTGACTTCGTTTCGGAAGAGGCTGAGATAGCGGGTATAAGTGCTGCCAACTATATTAAAGGCGAAACAGAAGAAAAAATAACAATTCCCGTAAAAACAGACGGTAAGATAAGATATACTGTTCCTCAGGTAATCACCAAGAATAAAGATGTTACTGTATACTTCCGTGTTGCAGATGTATTCAGAAATGTAAAAATCAATGTTTATAACGGTGAAAAACTTGTTCTTTCAAAGAAAAAAGCAAAGGTAGCCCCCGGCGAAATGGAAAGTATCAAACTTACCAAAGAACAGTTTGCTGATTGCGGCGAACTGACCTTTAAACTTGAGGAGGCGTAATTTATGAAAAGAGAATTAACATGTATTGTTTGCCCCATAGGTTGCAGCCTTGAGGTAGAACTTGATAATGGTAAAGTTGTAAGCGTTACCGGTAATACCTGCCCCAGAGGAAAGGTATATGCGGAAAACGAGTGTACCAATCCCAAACGTACAATAACGACTACTGTCAAATGTTCAAACGGCGAGGTACTTCCTGTAAAAACAAAAGAACCCATTGCCAAAGAAAAGATTTTCGAGGCTATGAAGGTTATTAACACAACAGTTGCAACCACTCCCATTGAAGTAGGCGATGTTATAATTGACGATGTATTCGGCAGTGAACTTGTTGCCACAAGAAATATGAAATAATCTTTTTGGAGAGAGAATATGAGCAATCTTAAAGACAAAAAACTGTTTCTTCTTGATATGGACGGAACCATATATCTTGATAACGACCTTTTTGACGGTACGATAGATTTTTTAAACTATGTAAAGTCAATAGGCGGCAGATATATTTTCCTTACCAATAACTCATCAAAGAGCGTAGATAAGTATGTGGAGAAACTTTTAACATTGGGGATTACCGCAACTGCTGACGACTTTCTTACATCCGTAAATGCTACGGTTGTTTATCTGAAAAAGCAGTCATATAAAAAGATATATGCTTTTGGTACAAAGTCTTTTATATCGCAGCTTAAATCCGAGGGTTTGCCTGTAACGGATAAACTCGAAGACGATATTGACTGCCTGTGTATGGGCTTTGATACTGAACTGGCATTTCAGAAGTTGGAGGATGCGTGTATACTTCTCGGCAGGGGAGTGGACTATATTGCCACCAACCCCGATTGGGTATGCCCCACCTGGTATGGTTTTGTGCCCGATTGCGGCTCTGTGAGTGAGATGCTCTATAATGCTACAAAAAGAAGACCACTTTTCATTGGAAAACCCGAACCTGCAATGGTAGAACTTGCCCTTGATAAAACGGGCTTCAAAAAAGAAGAAGCGGCGATTATGGGCGACAGACTCTACACTGATATTGCCTGTGGCGTCAATGCCGGTATAAGCAGTATATTTGTTCTTTCCGGAGAGGGCACGATGGAGGACCTTGCAAAGAGCGAGGTTAAGCCGGAATTTGTTTATGATAATATCCGCGCCATTTGTGACGAACTCATTAAATAATAAAACAAAATCACTTCCGTAAAATTACGGGAGTGATTTTTCTTTTTGTATTGATTTTGCTGTGCAAATTTGGTATAATTGTAGCGGTGTATTTTATAACTTACAAAACTTGGTGAGGCGAATATTATGTATAAAAAAGGAATGGGCATTGACGGAGTAAAAGTAGGCCATGTTCAGGGTATTGCAACAGATCGTAACAGAGAGTATATGTACTACTCCTGTACTACATATCTTGCAAAGACCGATATGGACGGCAATGTTATAGGCACAGTAAAAGGACTGGCAGGACACCTTGGCTGTATCGCATATAATTATGATGATGGCAAGGTTTATGGTTCTTTGGAATATAAGCATGATGTTATTGGCAAAGAAATCCTGAGCGGAATTGCTGAGCATGAGAATAAGAACATTGATGTTACCGACGGATTCTATATTGCAATCTTTGATGTTGATAAGATTGACAGAATGGATATGGATGCAGAGGGTGACGGTATTATGACTGTTGTGCATCTTAAAGAAGTTTTAGACGATTTTTCTGCCGAGGGTCATCGTTATGGATGCAGTGGTATAGACGGAATCACCTTTGCTCCCATCCCCGGGGGAGAGGGCGGAAAAAACTTATATGTTTCCTACGGAATATACAGTGATTTGGAGAGGGAAGATAATGACCACCAGGTAATTTTGCGGTATGATATCTCCGATTGGTCACAATATGCCAGACCCATATCTCAGGAGTCAATGCACCGATTTGGACCCGATTCTCCCGACAGTAAATATTTCGTATATACAGGTAATACCAAGTTCGGTATACAAAACCTCGAATATGATGAAAAGACCGGCTATATGTTTGCCGCAGTGTATAAGGGCAGGAAGGAGCAGTACCCCAACTACCCGATGTATGTGATTGATATTACGAAGAAGGCAGAGGTAACATCTCTCAAAGGCCTTGATATGGAAGGGGAGACACTTCCCCTCGCACCTGTCGGTGTGCTTCACGCTTCAAGCGGGGTATACGGTATTAACTTCCCTTACGGAGCAACGGGAATGATTTCCCTCGGTGACGGATACTTCTACTTTTCTAAGGATTTCAAGAACGAAGACGGCAGCCGGGGTACTACTGTGGGTCTTTATGAATTTGACGGAGAAGGTAATTTCACCGAAAAATAAACCATCACCTTTTTAAGGAGACTAAAATATGAAATTTGCCATATTGGATAACGGTTATCTTACAACCGATATAAACAATGTTATTGCAGGAGCAAGAATCCGTACAAGGAGCAATCCCAATGCAACAAGTGAGTTCTATAATCTTCCCGTTATGTGTGTGCTTATAGAGCATGAGGGCAGATACATTCTTTATGATACGGGATGCAATATGAATTCTATGAAAGGTTACTGGAACGAGGAGTTGCAGGATATGTATGTGCTTCACCAGAGCCTTGAACAAAATATAGAGGTTCAACTTGCCCTGTGCGGAGTTCGCAAAGAACAGATTGACACAGTAATTCTTTCACACATGCACTTTGACCATACCGGCAATATCGCGTGTTTTCCCAATGCAACTTTTTATGTGCCCAAGGCAGATTTTATGCATGGACAGACGGCTGTGCGCATAACACAGAATCCGATGGAGTATTTTGGGTATTGTAAAAAAGACCTTGATGTAGAGGTTAAAAAATATGTTCTTGTAGATGAGGACTTCGAGATAGTTCCGGGAGTAAAGATACTTCATCTTCCCGGTCATGCACCCGGTGTGCTTGGCCTTATGATTCATCTTCAAGAGGAAGGCACATATATTTTCCCGATGGATGCTGTTTATACCAGCGAGATTTACGGACCTCCCGCAAAGGCAGCGGGACTTGTACATAACAGGGATGATTATTTCCGCTCCATTGAGAAGGTTCGTTTCCTTGCAGATAATTATAATGCAACCGTTGTGCCCGGACATGATGCAAACCTGTTTAAATCCCTTAAAAAAGCCCCTGAATTTTACAGATAATTTTGGAGATGTGCGGATGAGCAAATATAAGTACGCTTTTTTTGATATGGACGGAACATTGAGTAATTCCCGTGAGGGCATTTTCAAATGTACAGAGTACGCTTTTAAAAAACTTGGCGTACCCATTGATAACAGTTATGAAAGTCTGCGCCGTGTAATAGGGCCTCCTTTGGTATGGGCATATCACACTTATTTCGGGCTGAGCGAAGAGGATGCCCGCAGAGCAACCGACCTTTACCGTGAGCGGTATAGCCGTGAGGGTCTTTTTGAAATGGAACTGTATGACGGCGTTAAGGAAGCATTGCAAACCTTGTCTGATACAGGCATTAAAATGGCAGTGGTGTCTGCCAAGCCTCAGGAGTATATAGAGCGTATAATACCGCATTTTGGGTTGGATAAATTTTTTGAATTTACCTCATGCGCTTCCAAAAAAGATACTGACACCTCCAAGAGCCATCTTATACAGAGGGCAATAGATTACTTTGATATTAAAGACTTAACCGACGCCGTAATGGTTGGTGATACAAAATATGACCTTGACAGTGCAGCGGAAATTGGTATTGATGGAATAGGCGTTTCCTACGGTTTTGGAGACAGGGAAGAGATTGAAAAATGCGCCAATGTGTTTATTGCTGAAAAAATCATAGATGCAGCAAAATTTATAATCGGAAAAACGAGTGATAACTGATATGAAATGTAAAGCGGTAGTTAAATCTGTTGAACGTGCATCTATTGCAGAGGATTGCGGTATAAACCCGGGAGATATTATAGATAATATAAACGGCATCGGGATAGGCGATATTCTTGATTTTAAATATCTGACATCGGATGAACACTATGTTGTAGGAGTTAAAAAGACTAACGGTCAATACGAGGAAATAGAGATTTATAACGATGATTATGAGCAGTTTGGTGTTGAGTTTGAGTCTTCCTTGATTGATGAGCCGAGACGTTGCAGAAATAAATGTATTTTCTGCTTTATGGACCAACTTCCTCCCCATGTTCGCAAGACAATGGTTTTTAAAGACGATGATTACCGACTGTCTTTTTTGCAGGGGAATTATGTTACTCTCACCAATGTGTCGGACGAGGATATAGAGCGTATAATACGGATGCGGATAAGTCCGATAAACGTAAGTGTCCACGCCACAGACGGCGATGTGCGCAAAATGATGCTCGGCAATAAAGGCGCCCATAAAGTGCTCGATATTATGAAGCGCCTTGCAGAGGGCGGCATAACAATGAACGGGCAGATAGTTCTCTGTCCCGGAGTAAATGACGGCGAAATTCTTAAAAAAACCATTAAAGACCTCTCCGCACTGATGCCGGCAGTTCACAGTGTGTCTGTTGTGCCTGTCGGTATATCAAAGCACCGCGAAGGCCTGTACCCGCTGACTCCCGTTACAAAAGAGAAGGCGCAAGAGGTTATAGATACGGTAGAGGAATGTGCTGCCGAACTACTGGCACAGTATGGTACACGGGTTGTCTATGCAGCCGATGAATTTTATATTAAAGCACAGAGAGATATACCGCCTTATGAATCTTACGAGGATTTCCCGCAGATAGAAAACGGTGTAGGTATGATGGCGCAATTTGCCCGTGAGGTGGATTTGGCGCTTGAATCCTCTTATGAGGTTACCGGTGGCAAAAAGTATATTGCAACAGGCAATATATCCCTCGGATATATGAAAGGCTTTGCAGATAAAATCAAAGCCGCATATCCGGAGGTTGATGTTGAACTAATCGGAGTCGATAACGGATTTTTCGGTGAGATGATAACGGTTACCGGACTTTTGTGCGGCACAGATATCATAAATGCATTGCGCGGTAAGGTTTCAGGCGGCGAACTGATTCTTGCGAGAAATATGTTCAAAGATGACTGTATGATTTTTTTGGATGATACAACACTTGAAGAGGTAGAAAAAGAACTAAATGTAAAGGTTACGGTTAACGAGGTTGACGGATTTGATTTTGTCGAATGTGTACTGGGCCGGAAAGGAAAATAAAATGCGTAAACCCGTGTTTGCTATTGTAGGCAGACCAAATGTTGGTAAGTCTACGTTGTTTAATAAAATAATCGGTAAGAGGATTTCCATAGTAGAGGATACTCCCGGTGTCACCCGTGACAGGATTTATGCCGAGGGCGAGTGGCTCAATAAGAAGTTTGTTCTTATTGATACCGGAGGAATAGAGCCTCAGAATGACGATATAATTTTAAAACAGATGAAACGTCAGGCAGACCTTGCGGTTGATATGGCGGATGCCATAATTTTTATGGTGGATATACATGACGGCCTTACCGCTGCGGATAAAGATGTTGCCACATTGCTCAAACGTGCCAATAAACCCGTTGTTCTTGTGTGTAATAAGGTTGACCATGCGGGAGAGCCGCCCATGGCGTATTATGAGTTTTTCAACCTTGGTATGGATGAGCCCATGGCGATTTCATCGACTCACGGTATGGGTGTGGGAGATTTGCTCGATAAACTGTTTGAGTATGTTGATTTTGATATTGATAACAGTGAAGAGGATGACTCTATAAAGGTTGCGGTAATCGGCAAACCCAATGTGGGTAAATCTTCGCTTATCAACAAAATTCTTGGCGAGGACCGTGTAATAGTAAGCGATATTGCCGGTACCACGCGTGATGCCATTGATACAAAATACGAATATAACGGACAGAAGTACACTTTTATTGATACGGCAGGTATGCGCAAAAGAGGCAAGATAGATGAAAATATAGAGCATTACAGTGTAGTCCGTTCACTTGCTGCGGTAGACAGATGTGACGTAGTGCTTGTTTTAATCGATGCGCGGGAGGGTGTAACCGAGCAGGATACCAAGATTGCCGGATATGCACATAATCAGGGTAAGGCAGCAATTATTGTTGTCAATAAATGGGACCTTGTTGAAAAAGATACCATGACGATGGATAATTACCGTAAGTCTGTACTTAATAATCTTAATTATATGATGTATGCTCCGGTGGCGTTTATTTCGGCACTGACGGGTCTTAGAATCAACAAACTGTTTGACCTGATAACTTATGTGTCAAATCAACACGCTATGCGGGTTTCGACAGGGGTTTTAAACGATATTCTCAACGAAGCCATTACAAAAGTACAGCCCCCGTCGGATAAAGGTCGGCGACTTAAAATATACTATATTACACAGGCAAGTACAAAGCCACCTACGTTTGTTTTGTTTGTGAATGATAAGCAACTTGCTCATTTTTCGTATATAAGATATATTGAGAATCAGATTCGCGAATTTTTCGGTATGGAAGGAACGCCCATAAGATTCATAATCCGCGAACGTAAAAAAGAAGATAAATAAAAAGGATGTGGAGTATATGTTGTATATATGTCTTTTGGCAGGAGCAATATCATATTTGATAGGTAGCATAAATACATCTGTTTTAGTGTCAGCATTTTTTGGAAAAGATGTCCGTAAAGAGGGCAGCGGCAACGCGGGTGCCACAAATACATTGAGGGTGTTTGGTAAAGGTGCTGCGGCAGTTGTAATTTTGGGCGACGCTCTAAAAGGCGTTATCGCGATACTTATAACTAATTTCCTTGTTGATTTTTTCAGGATTATCGGAGACCCTATCGTGCCCGTAAGTGTTTCGGCTCTTTGTGTGGTCCTTGGTCATAATTTTCCCATTTACTTTGGATTCAAAGGCGGTAAGGGAATAACCACGTCTGCGGCAGTAATTTTTATGATTGACTGGCAGATAGGACTGATTGTGCTGGTTGTTGCGTTAACGGTAATGGCAATTTCAAAATACGTTTCACTGGGGTCCTGTTGCGGAGCGATTGTTTTTCCGGCGGCAGTGATTATGTTTTACGAAAACACCACATTGATAATCCTTTCGTTTGCAATGGCTGCTCTGGCGCTTTATATGCATAGAAAAAACATACAGCGGCTTATAAACGGTACTGAATCAAAACTCAGTCTGAAAGGGAAACAAAGATAAAATGTTTGCCGTAAACTCAAAAAATATTACTTGTAAATCAGTATAAATAATAGTATAATATATGTGCTTGATTATGAAAGGAGATTGCCAATATGATTTCACTTGATTTATCAAAGACTCAAAAATTCATCAGTGAGAGAGAAATAGATAATATGCGCTCTGCTACTGAAACTGCGGCAAATATTTTGTCGTCAAAAAGCGGAGCCGGTAACGATTTTCTCGGCTGGACGGAACTCCCTCTCAATTACGACCGCGAGGAGTTTGCCCGTATCAAAAAAGCGGCTGAAAAAATTAAGAATAACTCTGAAATTCTTATAGTTATCGGTATAGGCGGTTCATACCTTGGTGCAAAAGCCGCTCTTGATATGCTCACCGATACATTTTATAATTTAAAGAGTAAAGACACCCCTCAGATTTTCTTTGCGGGTAATTCTATAAGTTCCACATACCTCAGCGATCTTATAGAACTTGTCGGGGATAAGGATTTCAGTGTTAATATAATTTCCAAATCCGGTACAACAACAGAACCGGCAATAGCGTTTAGAATATTCCGGGATATACTTGTTAAAAAGTACGGGGCCGAGGGTGCCAGGGACAGAATCTTTGCCACTACTGACAAAGCCAGAGGCGCGCTTAAAAACCTTGCTGATAACGAAGGTTACGAAACTTTTGTTATACCCGATGACGTTGGTGGCCGTTTTTCAGTTCTCACAGCGGTAGGGCTTCTTCCTATTGCGGTAGCAGGTATTGATATAGACGAAATGATGCGCGGTGCGGCTGATGCCGTGACTGCTTACAGTGCTGATTTTGACAATAACGATTGTTATAAATATGCCGCTGTAAGAAATATCCTTAACCGTAAAGGTAAATCAATTGAAATGATGGTAAGTTATGAACCCTGTTTGCAGTATTTTGCAGAGTGGTGGAAACAACTATACGGCGAAAGCGAGGGTAAAGACCAGAAGGGTATATTCCCCGCATCAGTTAATTTTTCTACTGACCTTCATTCAATGGGTCAGTATATACAGGACGGTTCAAGAATACTGTTTGAAACTGTTTTGAATGTGGAGAAAGCGAAAAAGGATATCGAAATCCTCCCTGATAAAGAAAACATTGACGGGCTGAACTTCCTTGCGGGAAAAACTGTAAGTTATATAAACAGTAAAGCGTTTTTGGGTACAGTTCTTGCCCATAACGATGGTGGAGTACCCAATATAATCATCAACATCCCCAAGATAGATGCATATCATTTCGGTAATCTTGTGTATTTCTTTGAAAAAGCATGTGCCGTAAGCGGATATATTCTCGGTGTTAATCCCTTTGACCAGCCCGGTGTTGAAGCGTATAAGAAAAATATGTTTGCACTGTTGGGCAAACCCGGATACGAGAGCGAAAAGGCGGAACTTGAAAAAAGACTGTAAAACTTAGGCATTTGCGAGTATTTTAATAAGGTAGTGGCGTAAAAAGACGTGCCCAAAACGTGTTCGGATACTAACGCAACTGCCTAAATACAAATTTTAGGAGAGTAAAAAATGAAAGATTTGACATTGGTAGTAATGGCAGCAGGTATGGGCAGCAGATTCGGCGGACTTAAACAGATGGAACCCATTGGACCCAACGGTGAGGCATTGCTCAATTTTTCAGTTTATGATGCCAAAAAAGCGGGTTTCAATAAAGTAGTGTTCATCATAAAAGAAAGCATTGAAAAAGACTTCAAGGAAATGGTAGGCAACAAAATTGCTCAGACAATAGATGTGGAATATGTTTTCCAGACCACAGACAACCTTCCAGAAGGCAGAGTTAAACCCTGGGGTACAGCCCATGCGGTTTTGTGCTGTAAAGATACAGTAAAAGGCAATTTCGCTATACTCAATGCCGACGATTATTACGGAAGCAACGCTTTTGATGAACTTGCCAGATTTATGCAGACTTCCAAGGATATGGAATTTGCTATGGTTTGCTACGACCTTAAAAATACTCTGAGCGATAACGGCACAGTTGCCCGTGGTGTTTGTGTTATAGAAGATGGTTATATGAAAGATATCGACGAGCGTACCGATATTGCAGATTTTAAATGCACAGGAGATAACGGTGAGCAGATTACTCTTCCCGAGGATGCAAAGGTGTCTATGAATCTCTGGGCACTCACTCCTGAGATTTTCCCCATTCTTGAAGCAGAATACGAAGAGTTTTTGAAGGGTGATAATCTTCTTAAAGCAGAATTTTTGATTCCTCGTGTAATCGGTAAACTTGTGAAATCCGGTAAAGCCACTGTCAAAGCCATTCCCAATAAAGACAGATGGTACGGAATTACATATAAGGAAGATAAAGAAGCGGTACAGGCAGCAATGAAAAAGTTTGTAGAGGATGGTCTTTATGATGGAATTTGATTTAAAGCACATTTCTGAAATGTTTGATATGGAAGGCGAGTATGTGTCTGGCTCACCTTACGGTGAGGGACATATCAACTCCACCTTTTTGATTCAAACCACCAAGGACAAATACATATTGCAAAAGATTAACGGTTCAGTATTTTTTTCTCCTGAGGAAGTAATGGATAATGTTGTTAAGGTAACAGAGTTTCTCAAAAAGAAAATCCTTTCCTCCGGCGGTGATGTTACCCGTGAAACTTTGTTGGTAATTCCGGCAAAGGACGGTCACGGATATGTAAAGACAGAGGACGGCGAGTATTACAGGGTGTATCTCTTTATTGACGATGCCGTATCTTATCAGGTGGTAGAGAAACCTGAGGATTTCTATAATGCGGCAGTGGCATTTGGTAAATTCCAGAATATGCTTTCTGATTTTGATGCCGACAGCCTGAATGAAACTATAAAAAATTTCCATAACACCGTCACCCGCTATGCAGATTTTGAAAAAGCAGTTGCTGATAATAAAAGCGGCAAAGCAGACAGTGTAAGGGCAGAGATTGATTTTGCCATGGCGCATAAAAAATATGCACCCATTATAGTTGATGGTATTGCAGAGGGCAGAATCCCCTTGCGTGTAACCCATAACGACACAAAATTAAATAATGTTATGATGGACAAAAATACAGGCAAAGGTATTTGTGTAATTGACCTGGATACTGTAATGCCCGGCTCACTGCTTTATGATTTCGGCGATTCGATACGCTTCGGCACAAACCCTGCTGCCGAGGATGAAAAAGATTTGTCCAAAGTATACTGCGATTTAACTCTCTTTGAAGAATACGTCAAAGGCTTTTTAAGTGAACTCGGCGATAAAATTACCGATGAAGAGGCAGAACTTTTGCCCATATCGGCGATAATTATGACGTTGGAGTGCGGAATAAGATTTTTGGGCGACCATTTAAATGGTGACGTGTACTTTAAAATACACCGCGAAAATCATAATCTCGACAGAGCCCGTACACAGTTTAAGATGGTTGCAGATATGGAAGAAAAATTTGACAGGATGAAAGAGATAGTTTGCAAGTATACAAAATAAAAAAAGGCGGAATAAAAACCCCGTCCTTTAAAATTTTATGATAAACAAAAAAATAACACTCTGTACAGAGTGTTATTTTTTAATGCCGATGGCCGGAGTCGAACCGGCACGGTATCGCTACCGGCGGATTTTGAGTCCGCTACGTCTGCCAATTCCATCACATCGGCAAATTACTTTTGTTATTATACAACATAATTATAAGGATTTCAAGACTTTTTTAAAAGTTTTTTCAGTTTTTTTAATATATCTTAAACCATAATACGTTTGTAAATATTTTTTGTGTAATTGTATTGCAAGTTAACGGGATTAAGGTTATAATTAAGATTAAAAGGGATAGAATTTCAAAAATCATACTGAATGTAATTTTCGGTATTGGCATTTATAAATAGACGATGGGGGAAATCCGGTGAAGAATTTAAGAATTAAAAAGAAGGAGAAAATGTTTTCCGTATCTGCGGCTTTTGTGGACAGGTATATGGCTGCTGCGGATGACAAGGCGATAAAAACTTATCTGTATCTGCTTTGTCATTTGGATGACGGCGATGTATCTTTTGATAGTGTTTCACGGGCTGTAAATTTATCCGAGGAAGATATCGAACTTGCAATCCGCTACTGGAATGACAGGGGCGTTATTCGTTTTACCGACGAGGACGGAGCCACCAGTATTGAGTTTGCTCCTCTTACATACGATGCTTTGCCTGATGTTTCAGATGTTGCTGATGCCTTGGTTAAAGAGCGTGACAAAGCCTTGTCACAGCCACCCAAGTATCTTGTTAAAGACATCAATTCTGCCCTTAAAAGCGATAAAGATGTGCAGGATATGTTTTTACTTGCGGAGCAACTTATGGGCACTTCATTAAGCCATAACGATATGAAGATTCTCTATTCGTTCCACGATTGGCTCAAATTCCCCACTGATGTTATACTCTTGTTGTTAGAACACTGCACGTCGATTAAAAAAGCGGATTTCAGATATATAGAAAAAGTGGCAATGACCTGGGCAGATAATGGTATAGACACTTTTGAAAAAGCAAATGTATACATAAAAAGTCAGTCAAAACTTGCCCGTATGCAAAAGAAAGTAAAGAGGATATTGCAGATAAGCGATAGGGAGTTTACGGAAAAAGAACTTAAATTTGTGCGTTCCTGGCTTGAAGAATATAAGTATACAGAGGCAAATATTAAAGAAGCCTATGAAATCACTGTTATGAATACCGGTAAGATGACATTTAAATATATGGATGCAGTTCTTAAAAATCTTGGTAAAGACAGTGATACAAAGACACCTACCAAAAAGAAGACCGGCTTTAATAACTATACAGGTGACGAAAACATCAGTGAGTTTGAAAAGAAGATGATTGCCCGTAGGATGAGCAAGGCAGAACAGTCTAATTAAGGAGCAGGTAATATAATGTTTAATACCGGAGTAATTGAGAAACATATAACAAGTGAATATGCCCGACTTGAACAGGTCCGCAAAGACCTTGCGCAGGAGAGGCAAAGTACCGTATATAGCCTTATACCCGAGATAGCAGATATCGACAGGGAAATTGCCACTGTGGGAATAAGACTTTCGTCAAGAATAATAGACGGCGGCGTTTCTTCATCAGCATTAGAGGATGAAATCAAAGCGGAAATCAGTGCACTTAAACAAAGACGCGCAGATGTTTTGAGAGCGCATAATATGAGCGAGGATGTTTTTGATGTTCCGTATCAGTGCGCATTGTGTAAAGATACCGGCACAGTTGACGGCAAAAAGTGTATTTGCTATAAGCAAAAGGTAAAAAAGTTTATGACCGAGGCTGCGAGTCGGATTTCAAATATCCCCATTGATTTTGAAAATACAGGCTTTAAAAAGGTTGACTTTTCTTTTTACAGTAAAGAAGTAGACGACAAAATCGGCGTATCACCTTATGACAATGCAAGAAATATTTACAGGACATGCCTTGATTTTTGTAAAAATTTCGGCAAGAGTTATGAAAATCTGTATATCTACGGCCCTGCGGGTGTAGGCAAAACACACCTTACATCCTGTGTGGTGGCAGAACTTATAAACAGTGGACATGCCGTTATATACCAGACGGCATATAAACTGTTCAGTTTCTTGGAGGATTGCCGTTTTATGAGGAGTAACCTGCCCGATGCAGAACTGCTCAAAAACGCGGTGTATGATTGTGATTTGCTTATAATTGATGATTTTGGAACAGAGTTTATCACTTCGTATACACAGGCAGTGCTGTTTGACCTTATCAACACACGCATCCTGGAAAAACGCCCGACAATCATAAATTCTAACCTCAATCTGCGGGATGTCCGCTCCACCTACACAGACAGGATTTCCTCCCGTATAATGGGCGAGTTTACGTTGCTCAGGTTTGTAGGTGAGGACATACGATTACTTAAAAAGGAACGGAGTATTTAGACGTTATGTTGATTGCAGACAGATGGAAAGACTATATATTGCTTGATGCCGCCGATGGCGAAAAGGTAGAATTCTGGGGCGATATTAAACTCCGCCGCCCTGACCCTCAGGCTATCTGGCAAAACCGCACCGATGAAAAATGCTGGAAGGATCTCCATGCCCATTATCATCGTAGTTCTTCAGGGGGCGGAAACTGGGAGTATTTTAAAAAACTTCCCCAGAGTTGGCAGGTAAAGTACGATAATTTAACTTTTAACATTAAACCCATGGGCTTTAAACACACGGGACTTTTCCCCGAACAAGCCGTAAACTGGGATTTTATTATTCGCAATATAAAAAAGCAGAACAGACAAATCAACGTGCTTAACCTTTT
>SVKG01000028.1 GCA_015068565.1 Oscillospiraceae bacterium
GTATGATGTTTGGCTTTGCGTGTGACGAAACACCCGAACTTATGCCGTTGCCGATTTCCATGGCACATACGCTTAGCAGAAAACTGGCAGAAGTGCGTAAAAAGGAGATACTCCCTTATTTAAGACCTGACGGCAAAACCCAGGTTACTGTGGAGTATGTCGATGATAAACCGGTAAGGATTGATACAATAGTTGTCTCATCTCAGCACGGACCTGAGGTTTCTCAGGAAAAGATTCGTGAGGATATCATAAACGAGGTTATCAAACCCGTTGTACCCGAAAAGTTCTTGGATGAAAACACAAAGTATTTTATCAACCCCACAGGAAAGTTCGTTGTAGGCGGACCCAATGGTGATACAGGTCTTACCGGCAGAAAAATCATCGTTGATACATACGGCGGTATGGCAGGTCATGGCGGCGGTTGTTTCTCCGGAAAAGACCCGACAAAAGTAGACAGGAGCGCTGCGTATTTTGCCAGATATATTGCAAAAAATGTAGTAAAATCCGGAATCGCTTCAAAATGTGAAGTTCAGTTGGCTTATGCAATCGGCAAAGCTCAGCCTGTTTCTGTTTCTGTAAATACTTTCGGCACGTCTAAAATTGCTGATGAAAAACTTACCGAGATTATTGTGGACACATTTGACATGCGGCCTTCTGCGATAATAGAAAAACTTGACCTTAAAAAGCCAATCTACAAAGACACTGCTGCATACGGACACTTCGGCAGAGAAGATAAAGGCTTTAAATGGGAGATTACAGACATGGCGGAAACTCTCAAAGAAAAAGCAGGTATTTAACTGTAACGGACAATACACCTCTTTGCATATCATAATAATATATTGTGATAGGTGAAGAGGTGCTGCTTTATGTGGTGTATATTGTGGAAATCGATAATAACCGTATTGGTTATATATGCGGTAATCAATATTTTTCAGAAAACAATTTCTGCAATATTTTGTCGTGAACCGTATAAAAACGAGAATGTTTTTATAGTAATCAAGGTTAAAAACCAGGAGAAAAAGTTAGAAGGAGTAATCCGTTCAATAATATGGAAAAATTTAAATGTTTCCCGAGGCGGATACATACCCAATATTTTAATTGTTGATACCGGCTCCGAGGATTCCACACCAATAATTGCCGAAAAATTGAGCAATGACTACTCGTTTATATTTTTTGTAACCGAGGACCGTTTTGAAAAAATGAAGGATTATTTTCTTTAAAATTGGAGATAAAATGCGATACTTAACTTATTCTGAACTACTAAAAACAAAATATGGCGAAAGAGTATACAAACTCCCTGTAAACTTACCCGGGACATGCCCAAACCGTGATGGTAATGTGGGATGTGGTGGGTGTATATACTGCGGAGAGGCAGGAGCAGCGTTTGAAAATCTTCCGTCTGATATGCCGGTTGCTCAGCAGATTGCAACCAATATGGAATACATTGGCAAAAAGTACAAAGCGCAAAAATTCATTGCGTATTTTCAGAATTATTCAAACACCTATATGCCTATCGAACAGTTTAAAGAATATGTTAAATCTGCAATTGTGGAAAATGTTGTGGAGATTGCTGTATCAACGCGTCCTGATTGCATAAATGACGATTACCTTGACTTTTTAAAATCCGTAAAGGATGAACATAACATAGAAATCAGCATTGAGTTGGGGTTACAAACAGTAAATTATCACACATTAAAAACTCTTAACCGTGGGCATAGTCTGGCAGAATTCATTGATGCGGTTTTGAGAATAAAAAAATACGGATTTTCTGTTTGTACTCATATTATATTGAATCTTCCGTGGGATAACAGAGATGATGTAATTGAATGTGCCAAAATCCTTTCAGCCTTAAAAGTTGATCAGGTTAAAATCCATTGTCTGTATATATTAAAAGACACGCCTCTTGCGGATATGTATACGAACGGTGAATTTGATATGGGCACCTACTATGATTATGTTGCCAATGTAATTGCTTTTCTTGAATATTTGCATCCTGATATTGCAATTCAGCGAATAATAGGCAGAGCAAGGGAAGAAGACTGTTTGTTTGCGAATTATTCTACAAGTTGGTGGAAAATAAAAGACAACATAGATGAGCAGATGGAACTGTTTGACACTTACCAGGGAAAAAGATGTGACTACTTGAACGGAAAAGCACTTAAAAAGTTTAAAAATTAAGATTTTCCCGCGAAAAAACAGTTGTAAAAGATGAAAATATTTGGTATAATACAAAGAGGATTTGGGTTATATACTGAAAGGGATAAATTACTATGATTAAAAGTATGACGGGGTACGGCAGATGCGAAAAACAGTTTGACGAATATCGCATTACTGCCGAAGTGAAAACTGTTAATAACAGATACCTTGATATCAACACAAAAATATATAAACAGTATTCATTTGTTGAAGAAATCGTGAGAGAAACTGTTTCGTCTCTTATCAAGAGAGGAAAAGCAGATATTTCTTTTCAGTTTGACAATTTAAAAGACGAGACATTTACGGTAACTCTTAACGAGGAAGCAGCCAAAGGATATTATGATGCTTTGAAAGAGATGGGCGACAAGTTTGGTTTGCTTGATGATCTTACTGTATCAAAACTTGGTTCATACAGTGATGTGTTCACTGTTGAACGTAAGGAAAAAGACAAAGAAAAAATCCTTGCCGATTCAGTCATTGTACTTAAAGAGGCACTCAGGGATTTAATCAAAGCCCGTGAGACCGAAGGCAGCAGATTGTCAGTCTTTTTCAAAGAATGTATTTCAAATATGCGCAGTATAGTTGATTTTGTCGAAAAACGCTCTCCTGCAACAGTTGCCGAATACAAAGAGAGAATGGTCAGCAGAATAGAAGAACTGCTCAAAAACGTACCTTATGATGAAGGCAGACTTTTAACTGAGGTTGCAATTTTCTCTGACAAGGTAAATATAACAGAGGAAATAACACGTTTCAGGAGTCACCTGCAAGAGTTTGAGACACTGCTTGACAGTGATATCCCGATAGGAAGAAAACTTGATTTTATAATCCAGGAACTTAACAGAGAAGCCAACACCATGGGTTCTAAGTGTAACGATATCGAAATCAGTAAAAAAGTGATTGAACTTAAATCTGAAATCGAAAAAATCAGGGAACAGGTTCAGAATATCGAATGAGGTATTGATATGAAATTGATTAATATAGGCTTTGGTAATATTGTTTCTGCCAATCGCCTTATTGCAATTGTTTCTCCCGACTCTTCGCCTGTTAAAAGACTCATTCAGGATGCAAGAGACAGAGGGATGCTCATTGACGCGACCTATGGCAGACGTACAAGAGCAGTAATTATAACAGACAGTGATCACGTCATCCTTTCTGCGGTACAGCCGGAAACGGTTGCTAACAGAATGACTGCAAAAGAAAGTATGAACGACACAGAGGAGGATTACCTTGAATAACAAAAGACAGGGAACTCTTTTTGTAATATCAGGCGCTTCGGGAACAGGTAAGGGTACAATCATCAACTCGCTCCTCGAAAATCACAAAAACGATTTGTTTCTGTCGGTTTCCGCCACAACACGCTCTCCAAGAAAGGGCGAGACTAACGGAGTACATTATTTCTTCAAAACAGAAGATGAATTTAAAGAGTTGATTGAAAACGACGGTCTGCTTGAATGGGCTTGTTTCTGCGGTAACTATTACGGCACACCCAAGAAAACAGTTGACGGAATGCTTGGCAGAGGTATAGACGTTATTTTGGAAATAGAAATACAGGGTGCCATGAAGATAAAAGCCAAGGATATAGGCGCAAAATTTATTTTTATTCTTCCGCCTTCATTCGAGGAGTTGAGAAAGCGTCTTGTAGAGCGCCGTACCGAAACGGAAGATGTTGTTGAAAAACGTCTCCAAACCGCAAAAGAGGAACTTCAATACGCCGTTGAATACGACTACGTTATTGTAAACGATGAGGTTGATAAAGCGGTAGAACAAATTGAGTTTATAATCAATGCTGAAAAATGCAGAGTACATAAAAATTTAAATCTAATCAGTGAGGTGCAGAAATCATGATAATTAACCCCCCAATTGACGACTTGATGAAGAAGGCAGACAGCAAATATTCTTTGGTTGTTGCCACCGCCAAAAGAGCAAGAGAAATACAGAAAACCGGAGTGGTTTTTACAGAGTGTGACTCTGACAAGCCGGTAACAATTGCCATTCACGAAATTAACGAAAATAAGGTTACTTTCAATGTTCCTGATCAGGATAAAGTTACTGTGGACAACAGACTTATACAGATGTTTGAAGAAATCGAGAAAGATATGATAGGTGATATTCAGTAATCATATCTGCTAAATTGCAAAAGCATAAACAATGCCCCGAATTACTGGGGCATTATTCTTAGGAGGGGAGAAAATGGTCGCAAAAGTAATACTTAACAAAAACACCCGTGCAACGGACTATATTTATGACTATTTAATCCCTGAGGATATGGATTTACATATTGGTATGCGTGTAGTGGTACCATTTGGAAACGGCAATAAAACCACTGAGGGATACATAGTAGGAACCTCTGAAAATACCGAATTTGAGAACTTGAAAAGCATTATAAAAGCAGTTGATGATTTTATATATTTTGACGAATCCAGCGTTAAAATGGTTGAATTTATACACCACAGATATTTCTGTCAGTATTCCGAGGCGATAAAACTATTGTTACCTCCAAATGTGAATACTAAATTTACAACTTATTATTCTTTCAATCAGGCGAATCACGATATAAATGCGGAAGAAATCTCCGGTTCCGTTTTGCTTGAAAAGATCGTTTCTGCAATAAGTGATGCCGGTAAAATGACATTCGAAGAACTTTCTGCCATAACAAAAAGCAGATCGCTCCACACCGCGCTTAACAGATTGACGGAGTTGGGTGTTATTACCAAAACAACCGTGCATAACGAGAATATCAAGGATGCAGAAATCACAGTTATAAAGCCATCGATGGATAAGGATGAACTTTATATTGTTGCAGACAAAATACGCAAACGCGCTCCAAAACAAGCATCTGTTGTTGAAACCGTGTGTGATTACGGAGCCATTCATCTTACAAAACTTCTCGAAATCTGTGACACCACCCATGGTACTGTCAACACTCTTGTAGAAAAAGGTTATATATTTGCCGATAAAGAGGTAGTAAGGAACGATATATCAGGTTTTGACAAGATTGATTTGGTTGAAAAGCCTGTCCTTACGGCACAGCAACAGGTAATTGTTGACAAAATAAGTGAAGATATTTCCGAGAATAATCATTCCGCATATTTGCTCCACGGAGTAACCGGCAGCGGAAAAACAGAGGTTTATCTCAATCTTATTGAAAAGTGTATTTCAAACGGCAAAAACGCAATATTTTTAGTTCCCGAAATATCCCTTACACCGCAAATGATACGCCAGGTTGTAGGAAGATTCGGCGAAAATGTTGCCGTACTGCACAGTTCGCTTACAGCAAGAGAAAGATACGATCAGTGGAAAAAAATCAAGTGTAACGAAGTAAATGTGGTTGTAGGAGCGAGAAGCGCAGTTTTTGCCCCTTTTGAAAATATAGGACTGATAATTATTGACGAGGAACACGAAAGTTCTTATAAGTCAGAGATGTCTCCCAAATACAACACCATAGAGATTGCCCGTTACCGAGCGAAGCAGTGTAATTCCACATTGCTTCTTGCCAGTGCCACGCCGTCTGTGGAAACATATTATCTTGCCAAAACGGGAAAAATCAAACTGTTGGAACTTAAAAACAGAATTAACAACGCACAGATGCCCGAAACACATATTGTTGATATGAGGGCGGAATTAAAGAGTGGCAACACCAGTATATTGAGCACAAAATTACAGGAAGAAATTGCATATAATTTACGGAACAGGTTTAAAACCATACTCTTCCTTAACAGGCGAGGGTATTCCGGCTTCATTCAATGTCGCGGTTGCGGATATGTAATGCAATGTCCCAATTGTAATATCTCAATGACATACCATAAGTCGATAAGAAGCCTTGTGTGTCATTACTGTGACTACAAAACACCCTTGTTTAATATATGTCCTGAGTGTGGGAGTACCCATATTAAGTTTTCAAGTGACGGAACACAAAAAGTTGAAGACGAGATTTCCTCAATATTTCCCGAGGCAAAGATTCTTCGTATGGATGCCGACACCACCGCATCAAGAAATGCTCACGAGTCGATTCTGGCAGAATTTCACAAAGAAGAATCCGACATTTTAATTGGAACACAAATGATAACAAAAGGTCTTGATTTTGAGAAAGTCACTCTGGTTGGAGTTTTGGCTGCGGATATGAGTCTTCATACAGATGATTTCCGTTCTGATGAAAAGACGTTTGATTTAATTACTCAGGTTTGTGGCAGAGCAGGTAGGGGGAAATACGGCGGAAAGGCCATTATTCAGGCTTATGACCCCGAAAACGAGACGGTACAATTCAGTAAAAACCTTGACTATATTAACTTCTACGAAAGAGAAATTGAAGTCCGTCGGCTACTTGTATATCCTCCGTTTTGCGAAATTATGAATTTTATATTTTCGTCCGAAGATGATTTGGCTGCCCGTGACGGCGCAATGCTGTTTCAGTCAATGCTTAAAGACAATCTTTCAAACTCTGGATATCTCAACCATGTTGTTGCATACAGAGTAGTTCCCGCGCCGCTGCAAAGAGTGAACGGCAAGTTCAGATACAGATTTATTATGAAACTCAATTACAGCAAAGCCGTTTATGATATTATTCATAAAACTGCCGAAGTTTATCGAAAAACTAAAAACACCGCCGGATTGTCTGTTGATGTCAATCCGTATAATATGAGTTGATAAGGAGTGACGCTTTTTATGGCAATAAGAAATATAAGAAAAGCAGGAGACGAAGTGCTCATTAAAAAATGTCGCGAAGTCACTGTGATAGACGACAGAGTAATACAGTTGCTCGAAGATATGAAAGAAACAATGTATGAAGCCAATGGTGTCGGCTTGGCTGCGCCTCAGGTAGGAATTTTAAAAAGGATAGCCGTTATCGACGTAGGTGACGGACCTATTGAACTTATAAACCCCGTAATCGTTGAAACCGAGGGTGAGCAGTGCGGAACAGAAGGTTGTCTCAGTGCGCCCGGTAAGTATGGAGAAGTGATTCGCCCCGAAAAAGTAACAGTTACTGCAACAGACCGCAACGGTGATAACTTTAAGATTACAGGCGAAGGATTACTTGCCGTTGCTCTTTGTCATGAGATAGATCACCTTGACGGAAATCTTTTTCTTGATAAAGTTATCAGATTTGTCGAGGTGGAGCAATAATGAAGATTTTGTTTATGGGAACTCCCGATTTTTCGGTTCATACACTAAAATCATTGGTTAATGCAGGACACACTATAACAAGCGTTATCACCCAACCTGACAAACCAAAGGGTAGGGGACATAAGATGGCACATCCCCCTGTATACGACTGTGCTGCGGAGATGAACCTTACAATCCACCAACCTGAAACGTTGAAAAACAATGCGATTGCAGATATCCTTGATGCGGAAAAACCCGAACTTATTGTTGTAGTTGCTTATGGTAAGATTCTGCCGGAATATGTCCTTAATTTCCCACAATACGGATGTGTAAATGTACATGCTTCGCTGCTTCCTAAATACCGCGGAGCAGCGCCCATACAGCGTGTTATAATTGACGGAGAGACCGAAACGGGAATAACCACTATGTATATGGCAAAAGGTCTTGATACCGGTGATATGATCGAAAAAGCCGTTGTTAAAATTACCGAAGAGGATACCTTCGAGACCCTACACGATAAATTGGCAGAAACAGGCGCAAAACTTATTGTATCTACCGTAAGTGCCATTGAAAACGGAACGGCTGTCCGCGAGGTTCAGGATGATTCTCTTTCGTGTTACGCGGAAATGATAACAAAAGAGACCGCGCGTATTGATTGGGATAAATCAGCACATGATATTTATAATTTAGTAAGAGGTTTGTATCCCGTTCCAAAAGCATTCACTTTTATGGATGGGACACAGTTTAAAATCACATCCGGATATTACCGTGATTATGAAGGCAGTGAGAGTCCGGGAACAGTTGTTGAGGTATCCGATAATTATATCCGTGTTGCCTGTGGCAACGGAAGCGCCTTTGATGTTACAGGGATTCAGCCCGAGGGAAAACGCGCTATGTCTGTTAACGATTATCTTAAAGGTAACGAAGTTAAGACAGGCCGCATTTTTAATTAAAAAGGAGTATTTGTATGCCGTTTTTTTACGATATTTATTATTTTATCTTAGTAATACCCGCGCTCATTCTTTCTTTTTATGCACAGTATAAAGTTTCACACACTTTTTCAAAGTATTCAGCCGTACAAAACAAAAAGGCTGCCACAGGTGAGCAGGTTGCCAGAAAAATTTTAAATATGAACGGGCTCAATAATGTTTCTGTAAATCCCGTTAATGGAAACCTTACTGACCACTATAATCCTGCAAATAACACAGTAAATCTTTCCGAATCAGTACACAGCAGCACTTCTGTTGCCGCGCTGGGAGTTGCTGCTCACGAGGTTGGTCACGCACTGCAATATGCCGATAAATACGCACCCATCAGCGTCAGGAACAAAATTTTGCCCGTTGCAAGAATTTCCTCAACAGCGGCACCGTATCTGGCGCTGTTTGGATTTATTTTTGGCTTTGAAATACTCGTTAATATCGGTATTATTTTGTTTTCTGCCGTTGTGCTTTTTCAACTTGTTACTTTACCCGTAGAGTTTAATGCAAGCAGACGCGCACTCACAATGCTTGATCAATACGGCATATTGGCAGAAGACGAAATTACCATAACCAAAAAGGTACTAAGCGCCGCAGCAATGACTTATCTTGCATCAGCAATAATGGGTATAGCAAACCTTTTAAGACTTGTGTTACTTGCCCGCAACAGGAGAAGATAATATGGATGAACGCAAAATTGCCGTGAAACTCCTTTATGATATTGACAAAAATGGCGCTTACATCAACATCGCACTGGAAAAAACTTTGAATACAAACGAATTACAACCTCACCAGAAGGGTTTTATATCAGAACTTGTACACGGAGTAACAGAGAGAAAAATCACATTAGATTACATCATTTCACAATTTTCTGCTTTAAAACTTAACAAGATTTCTCCTAATGTCTTAAATGTTCTTCGCACTGGTATATATCAACTTATGTTTATGACAAAAGTTCCTCCCTCTGCCGCCGTTAACGAGAGCGTTAAAATCGCCAAGAGTTTTGGTGGGCCAAGAATTGGCGGTTTTGTCAACGGTGTGTTAAGAACTGTACAGCGAAATTCAGACAATATCTCTTACCCAGAGGATCCGACAGAAAGATTAAGCGTATATTATTCGTATCCGTTAGAGTTGGTTAAATTGTTTACAGATGAATTTGGTCTGGAATTTACAGAAGCAATGCTGATAGCAAACAACACCAAAAGGCCATTGACTTTAAGATGTAATCTTTTAAAGACGACACCTGATAATCTTGTAAAGAACCTCGAAACAGAGGGTATAAATGCCCAAGTTTATCACAACAGAAAATTTCCGGAACTGGATTATGCCATAACAGTAGACAAAATTAAAAACATTAAAACCCTTGAATCGTTTATTAAGGGAGAATTTTATGTTCAGGATGTCGCCGCTATGTTGGTTACGGATGTGTTGGCTCCAAAGCCCGGTGACACTGTAATAGATATGTGTGCCGCGCCCGGCGGAAAAACGACACATATAGCCGAAAAAATGCTTAATAAAGGAAAAGTATATGCCTTTGATATATATGAGCATAAACTCAATTTAATTAACGAAAACGCCTCCCGACTTGGCATAACTATCTGCGATACTGTTTTACAGGATGCTGCAATTCTTTGTAGCGAATACATAAATTCCGCTGACTGTGTTTTGGTGGATGCTCCGTGTTCGGGACTTGGAATAATAGGCAAGAAACCGGATATCAAGTATCAAAGAAAACCGGAGGATTTCAAAAATCTCTCCGAAATCAGTCTGTCCGTATTAAACAATGCCGCTCAATATGTAAAGAAGGGCGGAACACTTGTTTTTTCCACTTGTACTGTTATGAAGGAAGAAAACGAAGGCGTTATTGAAAAATTTTTGCAAACGCACGGTGAAAACTTTTCTCTTGAACAAATTGAAAATATTAACACTTGCAACAACGGATATGTTACGCTGTATCCACATGTTGACGGCGTTGACGGATTCTTTATCTGCAAATTGAAAAAGCATTGATACACGGTGAAAAATATGATAAATTTAAAAGATTTAACTTTTGAAGAACTGGAAAAACTTATATCGGATATCGGTGAGCCGAAATTCAGAGCAAAACAAATTTTTACCTGGATATGCAGAGGTGTATCTTCGTTTGATGAAATGACCGACATATCCAAAAATCTGCGGAGCAAACTTGCCGAAATTTCGTATCTCAGTAATGTAAAAATCGCAGAAAAGTACATTTCGAAAATTGACGGCACACGAAAATATCTTGTTGAACTCGATGACGGAAACAAGGTAGAGTGCGTGGCAATGTTTTATAAGCATGGCATTACAGTTTGCATCTCCTGCCAGGTGGGCTGTGCCATGGGTTGCAAATTCTGTGCATCAACCATAGGCGGAAAAATCAGAAACCTTACTCCCGGTGAAATTCTTGATCAGGTTATATGTGTACAGAAGGATGTAGGGGAGAGGATAAGCAATATTGTAATGATGGGAATCGGTGAACCTCTCGATAATTTTGAAAATGTAATTAAGTTTTTAAAAAATGTCAATCACGAATACGGTTTAAACATAGGGTACAGGCATATTTCCCTTTCCACCTGCGGTTTGGTAGATAAAATCTACAAACTCAGCGAGTACAATTTTCCGTTGACGCTTTCTATTTCTCTCCATGCTCCCAATGACAAAATAAGAAAAACAATAATGCCCGTAGCAAACAAATTTTCGGTGGACGAACTTATAACAGCGTGTAAAAAATATATTGAAAATAACAGTAGACGAATCAGCTTTGAATATGCTATTATAAAAGGTGTAAATGATTCAGATGAATGTGCTCTGCTCCTCGCTGACAAAATCAAAGGGATGCTGTGCCATGTGAATCTGATTCCTGTTAACAATGTGGAAGAAAACAAATTTGAAAAGCCTGATAAAAATCATATAATTAAGTTCAAGTCAATTCTTGAATCTAAGGGCATAAATGTGACAGTCCGACGGGAACTTGGCAGTGATATAAGTGCTTCCTGCGGACAGTTAAGACGAGCAAACAGTAACAAATAAAGGGGTGTTTTATATGATAATCGTTGCAAAGACTGACAAAGGAAGGGTTCGTGCAGCAAATCAGGACAGTTGTTTTGTGTCAGAGGGCGAAATGACGTACCTTGCAGTTGCCGACGGAATGGGTGGACACAAAGCAGGGGAAGTGGCAAGTGCGACTGCTATTGAGGCTGTGCGCAGTTTTTTAACTGCCGATAACCTTAAAAAGTATAAAAGCACACACGAATTCCTTTCAGAGTGTTCAAAACAAGCGAATGTTGCAGTTTATTCCAGTTCTTGCGAGAACCCTGACTACGAAGGCATGGGAACTACACTGGTAATTGCTTATTTAGAAGGGAACAAGGCGTTTGTTACTAATGTGGGTGACAGCCGTGCGTATATGATTCGCAATAATGAAATAAGTCAGGTTTCTGTCGACCATTCAGTTGTTCAGGGCCTTTTTGAAAGCGGACAGATTACCCGTTCTGAGATGCGTACACATCCAAAGAGCAACTTGATTACACGGGTTATCGGCACAAAGAATACTGTTGAATGTGATATTTTTGAATTGGAATTAAATAGTGATGATGTTATTCTTCTTTGTAGCGACGGACTTAACGGCATGTTAGAAGATGAGGAAATACTTGATATATATACAAAATCTTCTGACTTGAATGAGTTTGCAGATGAACTTATAAACGGCGCAAACAACGCAGGCGGAACAGATAATATTACCGTCGCAGTGTTGAAATTTTAAGAATTAGAGGTGTGAATATGATCGGTAAAATTCTTGGCGGAAGATACGAATTACTTGAAAAAATCGGCCAGGGCGGTATGGCTGTTGTATACCGTGCCAAATGTTTGCTGCTTAACAGAACAGTTGCAGTAAAAATTCTTCGCGACGATCTCGACAGCAGTGACGAATTTATAAAAAGATTTAATATCGAAGCACAATCTGCCGCATCTCTTACAAGTCCAAACATTGTGTCTATATATGATGTGGGAATTGACGGCGATACCAATTTTATTGTAATGGAATATGTAGAAGGACAAACACTCAAAGAATACATCAAATACAACTCGCCCATTGATTGGCAAAAAGCAGTAAAGATTGCGATGAAAATCTCCAATGCTCTTTCCGAAGCACATAAAAAGCATATTATACACCGTGACATAAAACCGCAAAACATTATCATTACCGAAGACGGCGATATCAAAGTTACTGACTTTGGTATTGCAAGGGTTTCTTCCGGTGCAACCATTTCGGCTGACGAAGATGTTATCGGCTCTGTTCACTATATTTCGCCCGAACAGGCAAGAGGCGGATATGTTGACGAGAGAAGCGACATTTATTCTCTCGGTGTTGTTATGTATGAGATGCTCACCGGCAAGGTTCCTTTTAACGGAGACACACCCGTTTCTGTTGCAATTAAACAGATTGAACAGGATCCGGTTCCGCCTTGTGAGGTAATAGAAGACATCCCCGAAAATGTATCTTCCATAGTTTTAAAAGCAATGTCTAAGGAAATCAACAACAGATATTCCACAGTGTCAGAACTTTCACAGGACTTAAACAGTGTACTCGCTGACCCTGCATCAGTAATAATCGAGCCAAAGACAAACCAGGACTATCTTGATGAAATCACTAAGAAAATCCCGGCGCTCAAACTCGAACATGATATTGTTGAGGCGGGGAATGAATCCGCTTCTAAGAAAACCGGTAAAAAGATTTCAAGCAGTGACAAAAAAACTGTTGTCAGTGCAGTGGCTACATCGCTTATAATAGTGCTTTTGTTGTCTTTGTTTGCTGCAAATATTATCTTCCCCGAGTTTAAACCTTTTGCTTTCCTCAGCAGTTTCAGCAACCAGGAAGTGGAAGTTCCTGATTTGTTGAACTTATCCGTAGATGAAGCCGAACAGCGTATTAAAGATACTGATTTTTCAATTGTTGTAAAAGAAAGCAAAAAATCTACCGATGCAGAGCCGGGAACTATAATTGAACAGTACCCCAAGGGTGGCCGCATAGTTAAAGGCGCTCAGTCAATTGATGTTACTATTGCAAAAGGTGCTGAAAGTATTACACTCAAAGATTATTCAAACAAAGAGGTCAATATTGCCGAAATCGAACTTAAAGCTTTGGGAATCAATGTTATTATTGAGCGTACCACCAGCGAAACCATTGCAAAAGACTATGTTGTTTCACAGTATCCTTCGGAAGGTCATGCGGTTAAAGAAGGCACTTCTGTTACCTTGTATGTAAGCGACGGTATGGAAGACGTTCCTGTTACTGTGCCAAAATTGTTGGGTATGACAAGAGCCGAAGCCAAAAGACGCATTGAACAGGAAAATCTTGTAATGGGTGACTTTGAACGTAAGGCATCGTCCGAACCCAAAGATACCGTTATCGAGCAAAGTATTGCGGGTGGAGAAACCGTTGAAGCCAAAACCGTTATAAATTTGGTTGTCAGCAACGGAGAAGGTAATAGCGGAAACGATTCCGGCGCCACCAGCAACAATTCTTCAACCGTGTCCGATAAACCCACCTCTCAAAATAAAGAAAAAACATTATATATCACCTTGCCTGACGACAAGGACAAAATCAATGTTAAAATAACCTCTAACGGGTCTGTCGTATATGAGGGAACACACAATCCAAAAAAGAATTCTGTTTTTGAAAAGAAAGTTTACGGAACAGGAACTGTTGCGTTTGAAATCTATCTTGACGGTGTAAAAGTTGCATCGCAAAATGTAAATTTCGGTAATTAACATGGTAGAGACAGGTATAATTATTAAGGGCATAGGCGGTTTTTACTATGTTCAGACTCGCGACAAACTTGTCGAATGCCGTGCAAGGGGCGTTTTCAGAAAGAAAGACGTCAAGCCCTTACCCGGCGACAGGGTGGAAATTGATGTACTTGACGACGGCAGTGGATATGTAATGTCAATATTGCCGCGTACCAACTGTTTTGTACGGCCCCCGATTGCAAATGTGGATTGTTTTGTAATTGTTGCTGCCTCTAAAAATCCTGCCCCCGATTTAAAATTTATTGACAAAATGCTTGTCATTGCAGAAGCAAATGATATTGATGTTATTATCTGCTTTAACAAATGTGATTTGACAGCGGATTGTTGCGAATATGCAAAAATTTATCGGGATATTGGATATAAAGTAATAGAGACATCTGCCATTAAGCATCAGGGTGTTTGCGAAATCAAAGAATTGATTTCAGGAAAAACATCTGCTTTTGTTGGCTTTTCCGGTGTAGGTAAATCAAGTCTGCTCAACGAAATACTTGAAAATCTCAATTTGCAGACCGGCGAAGTAAGTAAAAAACTTAACCGCGGCAGACACACAACAAGACATATAGAGTTATTTGCATACGATAACAAAACCTATATTGCCGACACCCCCGGTTTCAGTATGCTTGAAATTTCCTCAATAGAGCCGGAGGATTTGCAAAACTATTTTATTGAGTTTGAAAAATATACTCCCGAGTGTGCTTTTTCCGGTTGTGCTCACCTTGGAGGAAAACGCTGTGGTATCATATCTGCTTTGGAAGGCGGTTTTATATATCAAAGCAGATACGATAAGTAGTACAAGATCTGCTAACAGCGGAAATACCAGATTACTGCTAATTTTTCCACTGATTACAGATGTATTCTGTGTAATACCGAATTTCCATCCTGTTGGTTCTATCATCCGTACAACACAGTATTTTTTCGCACCGTCATAATCTGTAAATACGGATATATCACTGCTTTCTAA
>SVKG01000029.1 GCA_015068565.1 Oscillospiraceae bacterium
CGCCGTCGGCTATGTTTATAACTTCTCTGCTTCTGAAATCCGATGCTTTAAGCATATAACCACCTCGGTGATATATATGCTCTACTGTTCAAGAAAATACCCGCGCTCATGCTTACAAACGGGGCAAACCTGCGGTGCTTGCGGGCCGAAATGAACATGTCCGCAATTTGTGCACATCCAGGCAATCTGGCCGTTGCGCTCAAACAGTGTGCCGTCTTCAAGATGACGTACAAAGGCGGCAAACTTGTCGGCATGGTTCTTTTCTATCTTTGCGATAAGTTCAAAGGAAGATGCAATAACGGGAAAACCTTCCTCTTTTGCAATTTCGCCAAAGGTTTTGTAGATGTTTTCGTACTCTTCCATCTCGTTATGCACAGCCGCTTTGAGGTGATCGAGCGTTGCAGAATAAATGTTTACGGGGTAGGATGCGGATATGTCAAAATTCTCTTCGTTTACCTCTTTGAGATGGTCGTAAAACACCGTGGCGTGTGCCTGTTCCTGACACGCTACATAATTGAACAGACTCTCCACCACAATAAGTCCGTCTTTCTTTGCCTGTTCCGCCGCCATATTGTATCGGTTACGCGCCTGGCTCTCTCCCGCAAAAGCCCTCATAAGATTGATTTTTGTTTCACTTTTTGCAAATTCCATAAATATCCTCCTAAATATATTTTTTTACATGCTTCAACGCCGTTTTTTCAAGGCGGGACACCTGTGCCTGGGATATGCCTATCTCTCCCGCAACTTCCATTTGTGTTCTGCCTTTGTAGAATCTTAAATTTAAAATATGCTTTTCTCTTTCGCCGAGTTTTTTCATAGCCTCTTTTAAGGAAATTCTCTCCAACCAGTGCTCGTCTATGCTTTTTTCGTCGCTTACCTGGTCTATTACAAAAATTGCATCGCCGCCGTCATTATATATCGGCTCGTACAAAGACATGGGGTCTTGTATGGCGTCAAGGGCTCTGACGATAAGTTCCTTTTCAACGCCCATAACCTTTGCGATTTCTTCAATCGTCGGCTCTTTTTCGTTCTTTGCGGTAAGTTCCTCGTTTGTGCGCAACGCCTTGTAGGCAATATCGCGCAAGGACCTGCTTACCCGTATGGAATTGTTATCCCGAAGATACCTGCGCACCTCTCCGATTATCATCGGAACTGCATAGGTGGAAAATTTTACGTTGTAGGACGGGTCGAAATTATCTATTGATTTCATAAGTCCTATGCACCCCACCTGGAACAGGTCGTCCATATTTTCGCCTCTGCCGGAAAACCGCTGTATTACCGACAGCACCAACCGCAGATTGCCGTTTATAAACTCCTCTCTGGCACTTTTGTCGCCGTTTTTGATTCTTTCAAACAATGCATCTTTCTCTTCGTGAGTAAGTACGGGCAGTTTCGATGTGTTAACACCGCAGATTTCTACTTTATTGATCATAAAAAACCTCCCGCGGAAACTGAAATATTTGTAAAACTACAATTTCATTATTCCCTCGGGAGGTATTTTTATGCTCTTAAAAATTGGAAAATTTTAACTTTTATTTGTCGCTTCTTCTGCGAAGTTCCTTGAACACGCCTATAATCCGTACCGGCAGTTGCTCAATCTCTTCGTTTGTATAAAAAAGTGTATCGTAGGCAGGATTAAGGGGTTTAAGCATTATACCGTTTTTCTGCCGTACCACTCTTTTGAACGTAGCATCGCCGCCATTTATCATAACGGCACAGTCCTCGTTGGTGTTGCAGGTGTCCTGCTGTTTTAATATAACTACGTCGCCGCTGTGATATTCAGGATACATACTGTTGCCTTTGAGTTGCAGGGCAAAGTACTTGTCACCGCTTTTAATATGTGATACAGGCAGTTCCTCATAGCCCAGCACATCCTCTACCGCCTCAATAGGCACACCGGCAGGGATAAGCCCCAAAACGGGGATTTTAATAAAAGACTCCGCCGCAGACACAAGTGTCTCGTGCTCTGTCCAGCCCATAATGTAGCCTGGCGAACATTTAAGCGCTTTGGCAAGTTTTAATACTGTTTCCTTTTTAATATTGGGAATCTCGCCGCTTTCATAACGCTGAATGGTGGCATCTCTAAGCCCCACCATT
Source organism: Oscillospiraceae bacterium (assembly GCA_015068565.1). Lineage (GTDB taxonomy): Bacteria > Bacillota > Clostridia > UMGS1810 > UMGS1810 > SIG455. The sequence continues at coordinate 2,098 of SVKG01000029.1, forward strand.
TGTGCCAGTTCCGCCAGGGTCAGGCCCAGTTCTTTACGTCTTTTCTTAATGGGAGACACACAATCACCTCTCAAAATACAATATCTCGATTATACGTTATCACATAATTACGCCAAAAGCAAGAAAAATTTTAAATTTTTTTCAAAAATTACGTAAAACGTATTGACTTTTCCGTTTTCAATATGCTAATATGCATTTACGAAAAACGTAATTTTTAAATTTTTATCATTTGCGCTTTTCGTAAGTTTTTCTTCAACCGACTTCTTTTTACTTGGATAAACAGCAAGTCGTGTGTGGACAAAACTGCTGCTTTACGGAGGACATTATGAAAGACAGAGAACTTACACCCGACACAAAATGGATTATATGTATGTGGGACATCCGCGGCGAGGATATTGCCGAAACTGCCGCACTTATGAAGCGGAGTCTTAAACAGGTGACGGATATCCTTAATCAATGCAAAGAGGACGGCTACTACGACAAGGTGCGCCGTCACATTGAGTATTTTGACTGCGTAAACGCAAAGGCGGCGATAGAAGGCTTTGCCGCTGCGCTCAAAGAATTTGGGGGAGGCATAGAGTGTGAACGATAATGAAATTATTGAAAAAATCATAGAAGAACTTAAAAAAATTGCCTTTGCCGATTACAGCGAGATTGTAAGGTCTCTGGGGGATGAGCGGTATACTTCGCTGATAGAGCAACTTGCCGAGGTGGAGCAGTACTTGCCGCCTATATCCCAGATAAAATCCGTAAAAGACGGCATGGAAATAAAATTTTACGACAAACTCAAAGCGCTGGAACTCTTAGGCAAATATGTACGGGAACAAAACGGCGGAGAGTATCAGGGGGATTTTGATAATCTCCTTGCGGTACTGCAATCTAATGCAAACAGGATATGGGAGGCGGGTGATAAAGATTGAATTTACTGATTTTTCAAACAAGCAGGAAAAGGTGCTGACCTGGTGGACTGACACCTCACCCTGCAAGGGGGCTGACGGCATAATAGCCGACGGCGCAGTACGAAGCGGCAAAACACTGTGTATGTCTTTGTCCTTTGTGCTGTGGGCGATGGCGAGGTTTGACCGCACAAATTTTGCACTGTGCGGCAAAACGGTCAACTCCCTCAAACGTAATGTGATTTATCCTCTTTTGCCCATACTGCGCAGCCGCGGATTTGAGATAAGCGAAAAAATGACCGAAGGTGTTTTGATTATTGCCTCAAACAAAAGTACAAACAGTTTTTATATGTTCGGAGGCGGCGACGAAGCCGCAAGAGAAAAAATTCAGGGAATGACCTTAGGCGGTGTACTTTTTGACGAGGCGGCACTTCTGGCTGAAAGTTTTGTAAATCAGGCGGCGGCACGATGCAGCATAGAGGGGTCTAAATTCTGGTTCAACTGCAACCCTGAGGGGCCTAACCACTGGTTTAAGAAAAACTGGATAGACTCAGACAAAAACCTTGTGTATCTCCACTTTACCATGGACGACAACCTGTCGCTTTCAGGAGAGGTAAAGCAAAGATACCGGCGTATGTATACGGGGGTTTTCTTCAACCGGTTTATTTTGGGGCAGTGGGTGGCGGCAGAGGGAGTTATATACGATATGTTCAGCCAAAGCAACATATTTGAAGACTCTCTCCCCTACGAAAAGTTCTATGTTTCCATCGACTACGGCACCCAGAACCCATGTGTGTTTATTCTGTGGGGGCTTTGCAGGGGGAAGTGGTACGCTTTCAGGGAGTACTATTACAGCGGCAGAGAAAAGGGTGTACAGAAAACCGACTCCGCCTATGCTGACGACCTTACCGCCTTCTTAGGCGGCATCAACCCCGTCGCCCTGATAGTTGACCCTTCGGCAGCATCTTTTATTGCCGAGTTGAAGTCCCGTGGGTACAAGGTTAAAAAAGCAAAAAATGATGTCGTTGACGGCATACGTTTAGTGGGCGCGATGCTGTCGCGCAGTGAGATTTACTTTCATTCCTGTATGGAAAACACACTGAGGGAATTTTCCTCTTATGTATGGGACACAAACGCAGTTGACCGGGGCGAGGATCGGCCCTTAAAAGAAAACGACCACGCTATGGATGCGGTGAGGTATTTTTGCTCCACCGCCGCATCAAAACCTGCAAGAGAAAACAAATCCAGATGAAAGGATGTGCCAAATTGAACAATCTTTCCTATCCGGTGCAGAAAACTGTTTTATCCGAGATAAACGGAGTTTTTGCACAGAATGTTCTGGCGGATTTGTCGGAAATCATCCGTCTGTACAGTTACTATGACGGCTCCGGCCAGTACTGGGCAACGGACGAAACTGCCGACTATGTACCCACCAGACACATTACAAACCTTATTAAAAAGATAATCAAAAAAGAAGCGAGATTTATGTTCTCCCGTTCGCCGGAGATATTTATCTTAAATCCCGACCAGCCTGACAAAGCAAAAGAAATCCAGAATTTTGTAAGAGAGATTCTTGACAAAAACGAGTTTGCCAAAAAACTCACCATGGCGGGTAGAGATTGCTTTATCGGCAGACGGGTCGCCCTTAAACTGTGGTGGGGTGCCGATGGCGTGGATATAATGTTCCGCCCGTCGTTTGAGTTTATTTACGACACCGAGTTTGACGAGTCGGACAATATCTCAAAAATCGTATTTTTCTACGGCTTAAACGACGAAAAGGCAAAGACCGACCAACGGTTCTGGAAACAGAAGTTTGAACTGTGCGGCGGCAGATGTTACATCACAGAGGCAATCTATGACGGCAACGGCAGACTTAAAGAGATGATCCATGATTTTGAAGATACGGGGCTTGACTTTATCCCTGCATACATTATCATCAACGATCCCCTCACGGGCGACCTCAAAGGTGAAAGCGACGTGGCAGAACTCATCAGCAATCAGGACCGCTACAACCGTCTTAAAAGCGACGATGCCGACACACTGCTTTTTCAGATGTTCCCTGTTACCGTTGCCAAAAACACCAGCGGTGACTTTCTTGACAATATGCGCATAGCACCCAATGCGGTTATCGATTTGCAAACCGACCCCGCCTGTGACGGAGAGGCTGATATAGAAAAACTCGAAAGCACCTTTGCCTACTCCGACGCCTTTGAAAACAGCATAAACCGTGTCAAGAGCGATATGTACGATTTGCTCGACATACCCTACGTTACCACCGAGCAACTTTCAGGTATTATCCAGAGCGGCAAGGCGATGAAAGCCCTTTACTGGGAACTTATATGCAAGTGCGAAGAGAGATGGCACACCTGGGACAGTGCCTTAAAATGGCTTGTGCTCTCTCTTATAAAAATCAACGGCATATACGGGTACCGCAAGTTGCCTGATGTGGATTTTACAGTTAAAATCGAGCATCAGTACCCCATCTGGGAAGATGACGAAACAGAACGTCAGATTGACCTTACAGAGGTTGAGAAAAATGTCCGCAGCAGAAGAAACTACATTGAAAAATGGAACGTCTCCGACAGCGGCGAGGCAGAACTTGAAACAATTGCGCAGGAAAACGAAAATCTGATGCAATAAAAAAATACCGCCTGAGTCGGCGGAATATAAATAGACGGCACCGAAGGCAGGACTGGCTGCCGTAACAAGGACAGGCGCAAAGGGAGGAGAATATGACAGAATTTTTAAAACAAATTTTCGGCGATGCCGTTACAGAGGAAGTGCTTTCGCAGTTCAAAGCGGAACTGGGCAAAAAGTTTGTAGCAAAAAGCGACTACAACACAAAGCGTGATGAGTTAATATCTGCCCGTTCAAGGATAGAGGAACTTACTGCACAGACAGAAAAATTACAACTACGGGCAAACGATGCTGACACCCTCGCCAGTCAGTTGGCGGAGATTCAGGAAAAATATGACCGGCACGTGGCTGTACTTAACGGCGAAATTGAGCAGGTTAAACTTGAAGGAGAAATAAGCAGTCTTATCCGCAAAAAAGGCGGTAAAAACGAAAAGGCTGTAAGGGCCCTTTTATCCTTAGGTGACGAAAACCCCATGGAAAGTGCGGAGCAGCAACTTGATTTGCTTATAAAAAGCGACCCGTATCTTTTTGACGTCTCATCTCCCGCGGGCGGCAAGGGTAACTTTCCGCGAAGCGCGATTGCCCCTGCCGAGGGTCTTACCTACTCACAGATGATGCAACTGGAAGCAAACAAAATCTAATTCAGGAGGTAATTTAAAATGGCTAATTTTAATGCAAAAACATTCAACGGCGAAGTGTTCGGCAAGTATGTAAATCAGATTCCGAACCTCAAAAGAAACGAACTTATTCATTCAGGTGCGCTCCGTCCCCGTCCCGACCTTAAAGATATGTTCTCCGAACAGAGCGGCGGATTTTACGGAACTGTGCCTATGTTTGCCACAATCGGCGGCGATGCCCTCAACTATGACGGCTCCACCGATATCACAGCAAACGAAACAAGCACTTTTTCACAGAGTATGGTAGTTGTGGGCCGTGCAAAGGCATGGGTTGAAAACGACTTCTCCGCAGACCTCACAGGTGCGGACTTTATGGACAACGTGGCTGTTCAGGTAGCAGAGTACTGGGATGAGGTTGACCAGAAGACTATTCTTTCAATCCTCAAAGGAGTGTTCTCCATGACAGGCGAAGGCAACGAGGAGTTTGTTGAAAATCACACCCTTGACATCACCGGCGAAGACAGCGACAGCGCAAAGGTTGATGCCACAACCTTAAACACCGCCATCCAGAAAGCCTGTGGCGACAACAAAGACAAGTTCTCACTTGTTTTTATGCATTCCGCAGTTGCAACCAATCTTGAAAACTTAAACCTTATCGACCGTCTTAAATACACAGACGAAAACGGTATTCAGCGTGACCTTACCCTGGGTACATGGTGCGGCAGAACTGTGTTTATAGACGACTCTATGCCCGTAGACGAAAATGGCGGATACACCACATACATCCTCGGCAACGGCGCATTTGAATACGTTGACGTTGGTGCATCTGTTCCTTATGCTATGGACCGCGACGAAGCCAAAAACGGCGGAAGAACAACTCTTTATTCAAGACAGAGAAAAATCTTTGCTCCCTACGGCATCAACTTTACAAAAGCCGCTATGGGCACACTTTCTCCTACTTCCGCAGAACTCGAAGCAGCCGACAACTGGGCGCTTGTAGTAAACGCCGACGGCAGCGAGGCAATCGACCACAAGGCTATCCCCATCGCAAGAATCATAAGCAGGGGCTAAGGGGTGATTTTTAATGCTTAAAACCCTGAAAGCAAATCTCAGGGAAGAAGATTACCCCTTCTTCCCTGATGAGGAACTTGAACGAATCCTGACCGATTGCAATTTTGACGTCAGACAGGCCACTTACAGAGCATTGATAATAAAAGCAGAGAATGACAGCGTCAATCTCCCCGACATTGACATTGAGTCATCGCGCAAATACTGGCTCTCCCTTGCCGCCCTTTACAGACCAAACCGCACAGGCGGTATCAAAAGGGGTGATGCCCTATGAAGAGAGCATCTACAAAAGAGCGGATTATCCGTTCGATGAAAAGACATCTGCTGTTTGTACGGGCAGAGTTTTTCCGCAGGACTTATGACGGCTTCGGGGACATATCCGCAGAGGAGTCAATCGGGGAGTACGACATTTACTTTTCGCAACTTCTACATCGGTACAGCCCCTACGTTGACTTAGACATAGGCGATGACGGCACAGTAAAAAACCGGACTACCCCCATGGCACTCCTCGTTGCCGAAAACCCTGAGATTGCCGAGGGGGATATTGTGCGGATAAAAAACTTAGAATATACCGTGTGCTTTTGCGAGAATGTCAAAGACTTTTATTATCTTCTCTCACTGGCAGAAAGGGGCAGAGATGATTAAAAAACTTTTTTCCGCCCTTGAAGGGGCAGGGGCAGAGGTGTATTTACCCGCGAAAAAGCAGGGCAAATGCACTGCGCCCTATGTTGTGGTTAATCTTGAAAAAACCGAACCGTCAAAAACCGGCAGAGGGATATATTCCTTTTTCTCCGTATCGATTTTTGCACCCACAGACAACTTTGCCGCCCTGGATGAACTCCATTCCAGAGTATGCAACAGTCTTAAAGACTCACCGTTTGTCTTTATAGGGTGCGATGCCGAGCCAACCGGAGGGGAAACCGATTCATACAAGCGTGTGCTTAACTTTCGCACACTAAAAAAACTTTGCTGTTAAGAAAGGAGAACACAGATGAAAACAATAAACCTTGATGAGCGCGTACTTGCCAATATTGTACGCGCAGAAATAACTGATGAGTTAAGCGGAGATACATACGTCTTTACCACCGCAAGTGAAGCCAGTATCAAACCCTTTGTAAGCGAGGGAAGTGAAAAGATACACCGTGTTAAAAACACTATTCTCGGCTCACTCCGTTACGAAGATATTTTGCTGGGTTATGAAATCAAGTTGGTCAACAACACTTTCTGTCCCCAGTTGTTATCCCTTGTGGACGGCGGCGAGATGGAAACCGACGAAAACGGTGAATTTTTAAAATATTCTTCACCCGTTGTGGGCGAGGTTACAGAACGCAAAAACCTTACCGTTTCCCTCTATACCGAGGAAGTGGACTGTGACGGTGATACCACCCAGTATTTCAAATTCACCTTCTTACACGCCAAGGGCAAACCCGTGGAATATTCCATCAAAGACGGGGAGTTCTTTGTTCCGGAACTTACACTCCGTTCAAGGGCTAAATCCGGCGAAAGCAGTGTGGCTGTTGAAGTACTCACTGCGCTTGAATAATTTAAGACGGGGCTGTTTTTACAGCCCCCTTTTTGAAAGGAGAAACCATGAACATATTTAAAACATCCATTTCGACCTTTGACGGCAAGGGCTCCATGGCGGTCACTTTAAAAAGGCCCAGCATCTTAACCCTTGCAAAACTGGGCAAAATACCAAACCCGCTGCTGGGTGCCGCCACAAAACTTTTTGAGTTTGCGCCACAGGGTGAGGCGGTTTCCATAAAGGAAATAGGCGAAATTCTCCATATTATTGCCGAGGCATCTCTTGTAGAGCCCAAATACAGCGAAATCTGTGACGATCTTACAGACGAGCAGCTTATGGAAATCTATCATTATGTCAAGGAGGGAGCCGACGGGCTTGAATACTTTCGTTGCCTCGGAAAACTTTCTTCGTGTAGTGACGGCGGCAAAAATGAGCAGACGGGCGGTAAGCGAAATGCTTGATATAGCCGACGGGTACACGGCGTTTTGTATAGACGAGGCGGCGGCGTATGTTATGGGCAAACTCCAATCGGGAGCAACCCCCATCAAAAGGGGTAACAATTCAGAAACTGCACAGTTATTACAGAAAGGCAGGTGGTAGTATGGCAACACAAAGACAAATTGAACAGGCGGCAGAGAAAGCCCGTAAGGCAAAAGTTGACGCCTACAAAAAAGCGATTAAAAATATGGAAGAAGACGACAAACTGTTTTATGAAAATCAGTTAAAGCGTCAGCAGATAAGCGAGGAGGAGTTTGCCGCCGCTTGTAAGGCACGGAGTGAACGTTATGCGCAGCACTCACGCGATGTACTGTCAGTTGCATATATGACCGAGGAGGAAAAGTACGACCTGTCCCGTTACTATATGCAAAAAAGTGAGGAGGCACTGACAGAGCACATCAAACGTGTGACTGAACTTGAAAAGGAAAAAGCAAAGGAAGCCCTTAAAGCACGACGTGCCGCCTCGGAGGAGTCTATGGAGAACAGTGTTTCCTACATATCCGACAGAAACTACTCCGACGACTGGAAAGACGTGGGCGACGATCCGCGGGATGCGTTTAAGAGAGTTCAGCAACGGCTTGAAAGCAGTGTGGCAGACGGCACAATCACTCAGGAGGAATACTACGAAAAACTATCGGACTTCGGCACACAGATGTATGAGGACCGCATAGACAATTCCAATCGTTGGCTCCGTCACGAGAGCGAAATGAACAGGCTCTCTACCGAGGAGTACATTGCAGGACTTTATCGTATGCAAACCTACACACAGCAATACTACGATGCCGGGATGATTACACAAAGGCAATACTACGACGGTATGCAGTCGCTTGAAGAGAGGCTGTTTGCCAAAAAGCAGGAACTGCACAGGGAAATTCTTGCTCAGGCGGAGGAGGAAAAGGCTTCGGTTGACAATATCGCCCGGGCAAGGATTGATGCATTAGAGGCTGAGTACAGCGCCAGACTGTCAGACATAGACAAGGAAAACCGCGACGAGGAACTTGCCGAACTCAGAGCACAGGAGAAAATATACGCTTCTGCCCAGACAAAAGAGGGCAAAGACAGACTTGCAGATATACGGGATAAGATAGACAACATAAACGACGAGGAAAAGAGAGAAAAACTTAAAAAATCCCTTGCCGAGGATAAGGAAAGTGTTCTTTCCGCGGCAGAGCGGAAGAAGGCGTCCATTGACAAAAATGCTTCCCGAAAAGCGCTCGATATCGGTCTTTACTATGACGGCGACGACGGGTACAGGATGATTTCCTCTGCAAAGAGCACCTTCGGGTCTGTTTTAAAAGAGCAGAACTCCTTTGCCGAAAAATCCAAAGAAGGAATTTCTGCCTACAACTCGGAACTCAATACACTTATGACGGACAGCACAAACACTCTGGCAGGGAATATACTTACAAGTTTTTCTGCCTTTGCGGCAGGTGTTGAGGCTATCAAAAAACAGATTTTCAGCGATGTCGAGGCGGTAAACAGTCTTGACTTCTCACGTTTCGGTACATCAAAAAGCCCTATAAAAACCAGCATAACCTACAACGACTACGGCGACAAAAACATCTCAGGAATAAACGGCGCTACGGATTATTTTTCCAATCTTGGTAACTTACTTGCAAAAGGAGGTAGATTTTAATGGATAGTTATTTTTCCTTTGACGGGTATCACTCCCTGGATGACCTGGGACTTGAAGTTGAACTTGTTTCTCTGCCTCTTTTCCCGGAGCCGAAAACAGTTTATGAGGATATCCCCGGCACTGACGGCGAACTTAATTTAAGCACTGTCAACCCCAACAAAAGGCTATACTTTAAGCCACGGATTATTGAGTTCAACTGTCACGGGACTTTCGACCCTGAAACCGGCGGCAACATTCACAGCAAACTGTCAGAGATTACAAAAATCCTTTGCAGCGGAGAGGACAAGACTCTCATTCTTTCGGGACTGGATGATTATTACTACAAAGGTCACGCGGCAAATCTTTTTAACGTCACGATAGAGAGCGACTCTTCTTTTTCTTTTCCTCTGGTGTTTAAGTGTCAGCCTTTCAGGATACAAAAGAAAACTACTGCCCTCGAATCCGAGAACAACATCCTGCGCATAGAAAACGACGGCTACTATACAGATTTCACTCTGAGGGCAGATTCGTTTATAAATACCGATCCAATAATTATCAGGTCTAACCGTTATCCCGGCAGAGAACTTAAAATCAACACCCTCATAGACGGAGGATACTTAGTCATAGACACTGAAAAAAAGGATGTCACCCTTAACGGCAAGTCTGTTTTAAGTGAATGTTCGGGAGAATTTTTTGACCTTGCTCCGGGAACAAACGATATTACCTTTGACACCGGCAAGGATGAATACTTTTTCGGGTGCTCGTACAACAAAAAATACTTATAAGGAGGTGGGCAAATGGACTGTCCCATATTATACAGTAAAGACTGTACTGATTTTTCCACGCTGGGCATGGCAATACTTAAAAACGCCTATGACGTGCACATCAGCGAAACACTGAACGGGGAATACTGTGCTGAATTTGACATCCCCGTGACAGATTCTGCCACAGACAAAATTGCATACGACGATTTTGTCAAAATCGACGGGCAACTGTTCAGGGTGCGTTCAGTTTCCTCGGGCAGAGACAGTGACGGCGGCGTATATACTCACATAAAATGTATGCACGTCTGGTACGATGCCTGTGACTGCAAATACATTCACCACGCCTACACTCCCAGCAACGGCGAGGAGGTTGACGGCTGGATAAACGTGACCCCCAGATGGGTTATGGAAACTGTTTTTGCAGACACTCCCTTTTTGGTGGGGAATGTTGAGCCGGATACTGCCACAGACATTTTTGCAACAAAATCCAACCCGGCAAAGATTGTGACACAACTTATCGAAAATGTTGGAGGATTCCTTAAAAGGGACAACTACACCGTGCATCTGCTTAAAGACAATCCCCTTAGCGACAAGAGAATCACCTACGGAAAGAATCTTAAATCCATAAGCAAGACTATGGACGATTCCGCCGTTATAACAAGGCTTTACCCCTTAGGGCAGGACGATATGGATATATCCTCTGTAAACGATGGCGTGGCGTATTTAGACAGCCCTCTTATAGGCGATTACGGTTACATAAAGTGCGGGTACAAAGACTACACAGACATCTCCGACCCCGCCGAACTTATGGAAAAGGCAGCCGCTGAATGGAGCAGCGATACTGTTGACGGTATTGACAAACCGAGGGTTGAATACACCGTTGAATCACCCGATTTGCTGGGCATCCATGTGGGCGACAGGGTGAGGGTGACGGATACTGATCTGGGTATTGACATTATAACAACAGTATGCGAGGTTGTGTCCTACCCCTACGAGCCGTACAAGGGGAGCATAAAACTTTCAAACCACAAAGATGCCGGTGTTTCCATAACGGAAAAAATCCTTGACGAGGCAGTCGCATTGGAGAAAATCACCGACAAAAACGGGAACATAATGAGTCAGTACATAGACAACATCCGCAAAAAGATGCAGAGTCAGGTCGATGAGGAAACGGCAAAAAGGCTTACAGTTCACGAATTCGGCGACCTTTGGGTGGACAATCTTGCAAACCCCACCAAGGCTATGGTTATAACCGACGCAATGTTTGCTGTGGCAAATTCCAAAAAGGCAAACGGCGACTGGAACTGGCGTACCATCGGCACGGCGGATATTTTTACTGCCGACACGATAAATGCCGAATGGCTGAACGCCGGATACATCAACACCGACAAAATCACTGTGCGCTCCTCCGACGGCAACGCCTGTCTTACGGGGAATGAATTTACCATAACCACTCCTGACGGGTTCGAGGCGATTATGTCTGCCGACGAGGGGTTTAAGTACATCTATTCACGGGATAAAAGCGGCAATCCTTACGACTATGTTACCTTTGACCACAACGGGCAGAAACGATTCTGGCGCGGACACATGATACCCTCCACATATCAGTTTGCCAAGGGGAGTGTGGATTGTAAAAAGACATCCTCTACCCTGGTGTACGGCGCTATTGAACTCAAAGGTGCGGCGTGGCTTGAAATTGCAAAGTTATACAACAAAATCCTCTCTGACGAAAGCCTTTCGGATTTTGAGAAGTACGAACTTATAAGTTCTATGTTCCAATGCTCTGTAACGCCTGTTAAAATCACGAGCCAGATTACCGGAGACGGTGCTGCGGTTGTGCTTGAAAATGAGATTGTAACCCGTGAGGTAGGCGATTATGTGATTCCGCAGATATTTGAAATTCACTCCACGGGTACAAAGGTGGATATGGCAGACCAAGACCAGACCTTTTACTATGACGGCGCACTGATGCAGTACTACGGTGCAGGTGGATATGTGAGAGAGAGCGGCAGTTACAACCGCTGTTACAGTCTGCGAGCCAACTACGACATAGCAGTTACATTAGACATTGACTACAAATAATCTATACAAAGGAGATGATAAAATGACCAGCATTATAACCTGGATTAAACTCGGCGGCGCGGCACTGTGCTCTGCATTGGCCTTTATGGTGGGCGGCTTTGACACGCTGATTAAAGTGTTGCTTATTCTGTCGGTAATCGACTACATAACGGGGGTTTCCGCCGCGATAGTTACAAAAAAACTGTCAAGCCAAACGGGATTTTACGGAATATTAAAGAAAACCGCCATACTCTGTGTTGTTGCCTGTTCGCATCTTTTGGGGCAGACTATGGGGATTGAGCATATAAGAACTGCGGTTATCGGCTTTTATATTGCAAACGAGGGCATAAGCATAGCGGAGAACTCTGCACGGCTGGGTGTTCCCCTGCCGAAGAAACTTATGGAAATCCTCAGCCAGTTAAAAGAGAAGGAGGATGACGATGATTTATAATTTTACGGTTATCGGCGACAGCCTTACATTAGACAGCAACTTTTCGGGAAATTCCGGCAGTTTAAACTACTACAAATGCAACTTTACCTTTGACGGCGAATGGGACGGGCTGACAAAGTTTGCGGTGTTTACAAAAGGTGACGAAACGTATACGGTTTTCCTTGAAGACAACTGCTGCACTATGCCCTGCCGGTTGCTTGAATCTCCTGCCACAGTGGGCGTGGGTGTGTATGCCACAAACCTTGATGCTGACAATCCTTTACGCATAAGCACAAACTTTTCGCATATTGTTATAAGAGAGGGCGCATACCGTGAGGGGGTTTCTCCCGAAGTGCCCGAGGCAGAACTCTGGGAGATTTATTTTAAAAAAGCGGCGGAGGCGGCGATGCCTTATGTAAATGCCGCGGTGGAAGATGCAATCGGGAAAATCAACTCTCTCAACGCCGAGGCAAAGGAAGCAGTAGACAAGCATCTTATCTATGTAGAGGATACTCTCGGCGATATTGACAAGGCGGTAGACGCTATAATAGAAATACAAAACCGTGTGATTGGCGGTGAGAGTCTATGAGTATAGCGCAGAAACTGAGCGCCGTTGCCGAAAACATGAAAAAATTTTATGACGGGACACGACAGGCAGCGAGAGAACAGTTATGGAATGTTATAACCATAAGAGGTGGAAGAAACATTTATTCCTACGCCTTTGCAAGG
>SVKG01000030.1 GCA_015068565.1 Oscillospiraceae bacterium
GTGCGAAGCACGGTCGCCGAGTGGGGTGGATGCGGAGCATACACATCTCTCCGGGCGCGTATAAAAAAGGACACCCCTCAGCAAGAGGGGTGTTCTTTTTTATATATGATTGAGATTCGAACTCTGAGAGGACAGCGGTATTGCCTTCGGCAACTGCTCTTTATTCCGGCAGTACCACTCTGTCTAAAATGCCTGTAAGGTAGGCGATAGCAATGCCGTAATTGGTGATGGGAGTGTTGCTTTTTTTACAAATATCTGCTCTTGACATCACATGGGCTTTATTGAACATACACGCCCCGCAGTGGATTACAAGATCATAATCGCTTACGTCTTCGGGGAAATCGTTACCGGAAACTACGGTGGTTTCTATTTGCGGGTTAATCTTTTTATGGAGAAGATTCGGAATCTTGACCCTTGCAATATCGGCGTCGGTGGTGGTGTGGGAACAAGCCTCTGCTATAAGCACCCTGCTCCCTGCTTTCAGGTTGCCGATGGCTCTTGCACCTTTGGTAAATTCATCTATATCACCCTTATACGCCCCAAGCAAAACGGAAAACGAAGTAAGATTCCAGTCGGATGGGATTGTATCTGCCACTTTGCCGAAAACCTGTGAGTCGGTTATCACAAGTTGCGGTGCGCCTTTAAGAGTATCCATCGCAGATGCCAGTGATTCCAATGTGGCACACAAGGGGTTTGCGCCTTTATCCAGAAGTTCGCGCAAAACCTGAACCTGCGGCAGTATGAGTCTGCCCTTTGGTGCGGCTTCGTCCTGAGGCATTACCAGCAAAACGGTATCTCCCTTTTTTACAAGGCTGCCCGTTATGGTGCTTTCTTCAATCTTTTCGGGAGAGTGTTTTTTTATAAGCGCAATCAACTTATCTGTATTGTAACCCGTTTTGGCGCTGACACAAATGGTGGGAGCATTAAAGGTGCTCTCTATTTTTTTGACAAGCCCGTCACAGTTTTCGGTAAGGTCTGCCTTGTTTACGGCACAAATAAGATTTTTAACTCCCGATTTGTTTATAAAATCTCCGTATGGGGAGAGGTCCTCATCCTCGGGGGAGAAAACCATAAGTGTAACATCTGCCTTGCGCATGGCAGCAACGGTTTTTTCAACACGCATTTCACCCAACTCACCTACATCGTCAAAACCGGCGGTATCAATCACCACACAAGGTCCGAGTCCCGTTATTTCCATAACCTTTGATACCGGGTCGGTGGTGGTACCTGCCACGGGAGATACTATTGACACATCCTGACCCGTAAGTGCATTTATAAGCGAGGATTTGCCGCTGTTTCGTTTACCGGCAAACACTATATGAACTCTATTGGAACTGTGCAGAGTATTCATACTAAAACTCCTTTCCTTAAAGTCGAACGCCGTATGCCTAGTCATACTCCCTGCCCAGAGATGTAAGCAGACGGTTGATTTCTTCTCTCTCTTCCGCAACGGATTTGATACGTCCGTGGTTTGCGGGATAGATTTCGTAAAGTTCTCTGTATCTTGGCGGAGTAATCTTTTTCATTATAACATTGGCACCGCCGGAGAATATCTTGTTCCTCTCCTCTTTGTCCCTGACAGCCAACGATGTGGTAGCGGGGAGGTTGGCATCGGGCAGCAGCAGTCTTGCAATTGCGACTGCCTTGCGCGTGAGGAACACATCGCCGGGCGAGGCGGATCTGAGTTCTGTTTCCGGATGGGGGATAAAGGGCCCGATACCTGCCATATCGCAGGGGATAGAGGCAATAAGGAGCAAATCGTTAACAATTGTATCAAGACTTTGTCCCGGCAGACCTATCATAAATCCTCCGCCCGTTTCAAACCCGAGTCTTTTAAGTGTGCGCAGACACTCTATTCTGTCTGTGAGGCTGTAACCCGGGTGCAGACGGCTGTAAAGGTCAGCATCCGAAGTTTCGTGTTTTAAAAGGTACCTGTCGCAACCGCTTTTTCTTATGAGTGCGAAGTCTTCCTCAGACATTTCGCCGCAACTGAGGGTAATCGCCATCTCTGTTTTTTCCTTTATGCTTTTAACAATATGGCAAAGCATATCAACCGTATAATAAGGGTCCTCTCCTGATTGAAGCACAACTGTTTTGTATCCTGCCCCGTAACCTTCCACAGCCGTTTCGATAATCTCCTCCGGCTCCATGGCGTACCTTGGCAGGGAAGTGTTGCCGCAGTTAAGACCGCAGTACGCGCAGTTTCTCCTGCATCGGTTGGAAAACTCTATAATCGCCCGGACATTTACTGTATTGCCCTTGGTGCGGCTGCGTACACTGTCGGCACTGTCAAAAAGTTGCTGTGCCCGAGAGCCGTCTGATTTGAGCAGACAAAGAATATCTGCATAATTAAGTTTTTCCGGAATCATAGCAGTCTCCTCCTTTTTTCTCAATCAATTATACTATAAACCCGCGGGATGTTCAATATATATAATTTTACAAAAAACGGCCAGACTGCGCTGACCGTAATTAAATCATTTTTGCTTTATAAGTGTGGGCGTAACGTTTTTTGAAAAATGTGTAAGCCTTATCAAGAGCGTCTGCATCGGTAAAAATGCCGAACACCGCCGTTCCGCTG
This sequence comes from Oscillospiraceae bacterium, assembly GCA_015068565.1. Taxonomy (GTDB): domain Bacteria; phylum Bacillota; class Clostridia; order UMGS1810; family UMGS1810; genus SIG455. Next base: position 2,579 of record SVKG01000030.1, read on the forward strand.
CCGCTCATCATGGCACCACGGGCGCCTGTGCGGATAAGATTTTCCTTTATATCAAAAACCTCGGGCACAGACTCTGCCGCAACTGTTTCAAAAACATTGCCCATATAACGGCAAAGGTCATCTACACTGCCCCTTGTGAGAGCATCGGCAACACGGTCTGCATCCACCGGCTCAAAGCCCGTTTCGTCAAGACGGCGGTAAGCATACGGAGTAGACATTCCGCAATCCGGCTTTACTATAAGCAGGTCCGTTTTAACTTTACTGTCAATCGTGGTGAGTACCTCGCCCACACCTTCTGCCATGGCAGTACCGCCTTTAAGACAAAACGGCACGTCTGCTCCCAGTTTAAGACCCAGTCGGGCAAGGTTACTGTCCGTCAGCGGATTGCCGTAGTGGGCGTTCATCCCTTTGAGCACCGCTGCGCCGTCAGCACTGCCACCTGCAAGTCCCGCCTCGGAGGGAATAATCTTTTCAATATATATATCCACTCCCTGCGCTCCGGTTTCCTCTATAAAAAGTTCCGCAGCGCGAAAGGCGATATTTCTGCTGTCAGTCGGTATCGCCTGACAGTTGCTTTGCAATGTCACAGAGTTTTTTCCAAAGTCCAGAAAGATTCTGTCGCAAAGAGAAATCTCCTGCAAAATCATTTTCACCCGGTGATACCCGTTTGGAAGTCTCTCTCCCACGTTCAGGGCAAGATTTATCTTGCCGTGCCCTTCAATCACCGTGTTCACCGTCAAAGGCAGTAAAGCGCTCTACACAGGCGCGGTAGTCGTCCATAACTTTAAGTGCTGCCTTCTGCATTTCTGCCAGAGTCTTTTTGGCGTCTTCTATCTTTTTAAGATACTCGTTGCATTCCGCTTCTATTTTAGCCTTTGCCTCGTTTGCTTCTGTAACTGCGGCATCCATAATATCCTGTGCCTCTTTCTGCGCCTTTACAAGCGCATCGGCAACGCTCAGACGTTCTGCCTCGTAGCCGTTTATCTTTTCGCCGAGTTCTGCCAATTTGTCGTTTAATGCGGCAATTTCGGTATCCTTGGCTTTGATATCGGACTCATACTTGCCGGAAATTTCGATAAGGTATGATTCCACTTCTTTGGAGTTGTAACCGAAAGCACCTTTTTTTGGTCTTGCTTCCATAATAATATCCTCCTGACTGTTTTATAATAGGAATTGTTACAATTTATTCTATTAAATTACAAAGAATTTGTCAAGGATTACACACCAGATTTATATAAATTGTCCGATTTTTGCTGTCAAAATGAAAATAATAAAAAAAGGATATTGACGTAACAGTGGGGTAGGTGGTAATATTATTATGAGACTATTATGGAAAACTGGCGGGATTTTTGCCAATCCATAAAAACTACATAAGGATTTAATAAATCCAAAAATAAGAAATGGGGGAACTTTCTTGAAAAGAACATTAGTAAGTTTATTGGCCGCAGTATGCATCATCTGCCTTATGGCATTTGGCGTATCTGCCGCTGCACCTGAGACAACAATCATCAGTTCTATGGACGGTACGATTGCAATCACAGGAACAGCAACTCCGGGTGAATATGTAACGGCAATCGTTTTGAATCCCGGTTATGACGAAAGCGATTTTGTAACAAGTCCGGCTGAGGCAATTCAGTATTTTTACGGACAGGTTGCTCAGGAGAGCAACGAGTGCGGACACGCCGGTAACTATTGCTTCCATGCAGGAATACACGGTGTAGATGGTGACTTCACTGTTATTGTCAATGACGGTGAGGAAAAAGTTGCTGTACCTTTCGCATTCTATTCAGCAGGTACAAAGTTTGACGATATCGAAATGGTAAACGGCGCAACAAAAGCATACTTGCTTGAAGATGCCAACGAAGAGGACGAAGTTGATGAAACAAGACTCGACGTTATCTACGACCACTTCTCACTTGCAGATACCGAACTTTATAAAGAAGGTGATAAGGGCGCGATTGCAGCAGCACTTATCGCTTACAGAAACACAATGGATGGCAACGTATTCGGCGATGAAACAGCAGAGGACCTTGATAATTTCTATGCAATGCTCAGCGAGGTTTCTCTCGTGGCAGCATACAATGCTGACATGGAAGACCTTGTTGTAGACGAAGACGGCAACTTCCTTTATACAGCCTCTATAATGAATATCGCAGATACAGACGAAATTGCTGACTGCATTGAATACATCACAGAAGCAGGTAAGGGCGATATGCTCGAAACACTCTTCAAAGATACCTACACAAAGGCAGAAGAGATTGAAGAGAACATTCTCTCTCTTACATACTTGCACATTCTCGTAGACTATGTTGAAAGAGGTAACGGTCACGTAGAGGGCTACCTCCTCGATAAATATGAAGATGCTTACGACGAGGCAGGTTTCAAACTCGGAAAACTCGACGATGTAAAAAATCCCAGCACATACTATTCAAAAATCGTTGCATCAAATAAAACCACACTTAAAGATCTTGCAGAGGAGTTCAACGACCTCTTCGACAAAAAGAGCAGTGGCGGCAGCGGTGGCGGAAAAGTATTCAGCGATTCAGCAGACAGCGGATACATCCCCGGCACAGGAGATGTTGTAATTACTCCTGTAACTCCTGTAAAGCCCACCTTTACAGACCTTGCAGGTGCCGAGTGGGCAGTTGAGGCAATCACAGCACTCAGTGAGCAGGGAATCATCTCCGGCAGAGGAGACGGTGTGTTTGCTCCCGCAGATAACGTAACAAGAGCAGAATTTGTTAAAATAATCGTTTCTGCTTTCGGCGGAGTACATTCAGCCGCATCATGCAACTTTGTAGACGTTGCTGATGACTGGGCTAAACCTTATATAGCAACAGCCTTCACAAAAGGTTATGTCAGCGGTACAAGCGAAACAACATTCGCTCCCGCAGGTCAGATAACAAGAGAACAGGCTGCGGTTATTATATACAAAGTTCTTACAGGCGAAGGCAAAACTTTTGAAACCGTTGCCACTTTTGCAGATGATGCAGCAATTTCTGCATACGCAAAAGATGCTGTTGCAGCACTTAAAGGTGCCGGTATCATCAACGGCAGAGACGGTGACAATTTCTGCCCGGGCGAAACACTTACCCGTGCAGAAGCAGCTAAGCTCATTTACAGCATTATCAACGTACAGTAAGGGGGATTTAGATGTTTAAGAGAATAATAGGCTTAATGCTTGTTGCTGCTATGCTCTTTTCATTCCCGGTATTTGCCGAGGATACAGCGGCAACAGAAGTAGAAGCAATTAACGAAGTTGTTGAAGACAGCGGTAATGTTACCTTTGCCAAAGCAATGGGAATATTCACCGCAGAAGAAGTTGGCACAACACCTCTCACAAGAGGCGCGCTTGCCAGGATGTTCTGTGCAGTTACACGTTATGATATAACACTTGCCGGTGCGGCAAAAGCAAACTTCACAGACGTTAGCGGCGAGACATCAGCAGCAGTGGCAGAAGTTGACGCTATGGGCGTTATGACAGGTGTTTCCGACACCATGTTTATGCCTGATGGCCATGTTACTTATGTACAGGCACTCAAAGCCATGGTTTCGTTCCTTGGTTATAAAGAATATGCGGAAGCCAAAGGCGGTTTCCCCTATGGTTACTACATCCAGGCTCAGGAACTCGGTCTTATCAAGAATGCCCCTTCCAATATAAATGTAGAAATCACTTACGAAAAGATTGCAGAGTTGTTCAAACTCGCACTTAACGTATCATATCGTCGTCCCTATGAGTATGACGAGGATGTAAAAAAAGAGATTGTTAAAAAACTTACATACCTTGAATACCACAGAGACATTCTCCGTGTAAACGGTTTGATGGATGCAAACTCAACACTTGACCTTTCAGGTAAAGGTGTTACAAACCGCGGTCAGGTAAAAATCGACGGAATACTTTATACATACGATGCAGAGAAATTTGATGCATCAGTGCTTGTTGGTCAGAATGTAGATGCTTACTATAATGCTGATACTTTTGAGATCATCTATGCAGAAGGCGCAGATACAACCATTGTTGTTATTGACGATAACGACCTCGACGGTTTGTACGGCAACAAACTCGAATACTACACACCGGAGGGCAAGAGCAAATATCTTAAAGTTGATGCTGAAACCAGTGTTGTTTATAACGGCAAGATTTTGCCCAACTATACAGAGGCTGATATCAACCCCTTTGCAGACACATATATGGACGGTCATGTTACCGCTATCGATAACGACACCGACGGCGTATACGATATCATTATGGTAGAAGCATACGAAACCTATGTTATAGACAAACTGGTTGACGGTATTGTTTATGCAAAATACAGAGACGGAATCGCTGTTGATACACGCGACGTTGATCTTGAAGCAAACGGACTCCTCGTTAACATCAAAGGCGAACCCGTTAAAATGAACGCTCTTAAATCGAACAACATAGTGTCTGTTACAAGAGCAGCCGACGGCGAAATTCTTGAAGTTGTTGTAACAAACGACTATTATACAGGTAAACTCGAAGGCAAAAAGGAAATCGGCGGTAAACTCTACCTCAAAATAGACGGCATCCTTTTTGAAACTTCAAACGCACTCAAACTCAATACTTTCTTTGAAGATATGACAATGGGCTTAAAAACACAGGTTATATTCAATAAGGAAGCGTTGATTTCTGACTTTGATCAGAGAACACAGAACGACTATATAAGCGGTTACCTTGCAGACTACACTGTAACAGAAGGTATGGAAAGAGCACAGTACATCCGTGTATTCGGTGCAGATAAACAGTGGTACACCATTAAAATCGGCGAAAAGATTTCAATCAACGATGCTCCCATGGCAAAGGTTGAAAACTTTGACGTGGCAGTAGGTCTTGAAGGCCGCAGAATCAAACGTCAGCCTATCAGATACACTCTTGACGAAGAAGGCAATCTTAAAAGAATTTACATTGCCAACACAACTGACAGAACAGCCCCCTTCTTTATGCACGAGCACTATGACGGGGATCCGACCTTTAGCGGTGATTCGACCGGTCTTTATCCCAGATATTACAGCAGAAACCTGTCAGGTAAAATGTTTATAGCAACAAACGTTATTATTTACTCAGTTCCTGCCGAAGCAGACCGTGATAACGAAGAATTGTACCGCATCAGAACCTCAGGAGATTCTCACATAATCTCAAGCGGTTCACGCAATGCATGCGAAGCATACGGCGACAGAGACCGTCTTGTTGCAAACGTTCTGGTTTACAAAGGTCTTGAAGCAAAAACAACAGGTGACGCTACTGCTGTCGAATCAGGCCGTGCACTTATAGTTGAAAGTGCAGAGGAAATCCTTGATGATGAGGGCAATTCTGCTTACAGAATAGTTTGTGTAACAGGTACAAAAACAATCGAATACATCGACTATGACGGAAAATTCCTTGTAGCCCCCGGCGGCACACTCCCCGATAAGGGCGACTTGATCAGGGTAAACGTTTATGAAACCGGCGGTGCGGTTAAAGCGGTTCTTTATTACTACGATGCATCAGAAGAACGCATTTATTATGAGAGCACGGCTGCATCTGCCACAGCACCGGCAGACCCCTCCTACGTTTCAACAAAATGGTATGATACTTCTAAATATTACTTGTTTGCAAAAGGTATCGTAACTTACTATGACGGCGAGATTCTGGAAGTTACTTACAAATCAGTAACAGGAGCAGAATTCTCCTATATATATCGCCTCAGCGGATTCAGAATCAACAAAGTTGTCAAGAGAGGTAAAGAAGTTGTTATCGAAAGCGCAGGTGCAAACGATATCATTGGTGAAAACCAGGCCACAGGTATGGGCTCAAAAATTGTAATTGAGACATACAAAGGTGCCACCAACAAAGCAATTGTAATTTACGAAGACTGATAATTTATCCGTAAGGTTTATCCTTGCCTTGCAAAATGCAGGGCAAGGAAATAAACGAGACAGGAGGTAAAATATGAAAAGAATAATTTCACTTCTTTGTGCAGTGGTTATGATTCTTTCTTCGTTCAGCGTTATAGCCGCTGATGAAGTAGAAAACGAAGTTATCACAAACCCTGCGCTGGAAGAGATGGGCATCACCGGAATTGGCGGAAGATTCGTAATGCCTGACGAAGGCACCCTCTCAATTGAAGGTGAAGAACTGACGGATTATGACACCACCATGTACACCGCTGTATCCAGCACTACCGGATCAGGCAAAAAGGTTTTGTCATATACAGGCGGCGGTTCCACATTGTCAGACCTTGCAGCAGCCGGTATCGACAAATACACAGGCTACGAAGTTAAGTTTGAAGTTGAATTGAACAAAATCGGTGAATATGCTATATGGCTGAGAGTTCCCTATGGTACCAGTTTCTATTATGCAAGGGACAACGGAGCACTTGCGAGAATAAGTGGTAACACTGATTATATTAAAGACGGATGGTGCTGGAAAAAGTGCGGATTTTTTAACGTTGTAGAGCCGAGAGTTGCATCTATGAGATTGGCTCACCGTTTTACAAGTTTTAAAGTCGACAGAATTATCATTACAAATGACCACGCATTTGAACCTGTGGAAGCAGATGCATACCCCACAGGCGACACCACAGCATGGTGGGAATTGCCTAAGGTTACTCCCCCCGAGGGACATCCCAGAATTGAGATACATCCCGACAATCACCAAAAGATTATCGAAAGATCAAAGACAGAGCGCTATAAAAGCATAGCGCCCTCCCTTAAAAAGAGCGGTGATACCGTTACATGGGAAGCTGTAACCAGAAAAGGCGCCGGCGACTTCACCGGTCCTACCGATGCACTTGCAGACAGAGCACGTTATTATCTGTTAAACCCTGACGATAAAGAATACGCAAAGGAAACAATCGCCCTTGCCCGTCAGTGGTTTACGACCGCTGATTTGACAGAAGCCACCCGTGGAGTATCTACTTCAACCCGTTCCATAGGTGCTCAGTTGAGGAACTTGGCTATTGTATATGACTATTGCTATGACCAACTTACGGATGAGGATAAAGAAATCTTTGTAGCAAGATTCAAGAGATTCCTTGCGTTCTTTGAATGTGGCTATCCCTTTGGCAGAGGTCAGCATACAATTTTCGCTCACACCGGTGAGTACATGATTTTCAGAGACGCTCTTGTTGTCGGCATGGCAATATATGACGAAGATCCCGCTCCCTGGAACGTTTACGCAGGAGTATTCTTCAACTACATGGCACCCGGCAGACACTGGGGTCTTTCCAGTGGAGCACACCTTTCAGGTGTTCAGTACGGTGACGGTATACGTGCCGAAGGTGAAATGTATGCACAAAGACTTTTCAAACCCTGGGGACTTTCGGACGATGATTTGTTCTCCGAGCACTGGAAAGATGCTATGGTTAGATTCCTCTACATCACTCTCCCCTCCGGCGAAGGTATTCAGGAGGGCGAAAAGTCAGTCCGTGTAGATGCTGACTCATGGCGTGAGATAGGTATACACATTTCAACCATCCCCTATTTGTGGCCCGAGTATGAAAACAACACCTATATTCAGGCACGTCGCAGAATGATGGCTCTTGAAAATGGCGCCAACGACGTAACCCGCGGTTCATGGACAGAAATGTTGCTCTGGGATCCCGAGGACCCCAACTCCGACAATGTTTTTGACTTCGGTAATGATATGCCTCTCGGACTTATGGGCAGATTCCCCTTTACTTATGCCCTTGTCCGCAACTGTTGGGACTTGGGTGAAGATTCACCCGCCGTTGTTGCTTCTTTCAATATGAGAGAGTATATAGTTGAACTCCACTACGAATGCTTTGTAGGTTCATTCCAGCTTTATTATAAAGGTTGGTTGGCACCATCCACAGACGCTTTCACAAGCCAGAGTGGTTGGGCAGGTGCGAATAACCGTAACTACTCACGTGCAAGTATTGCTCATAACACTATGGCAATCGTTGACCCTGAGGAAGTATTCCTGTGGAATTATCAAGGTTCAACTGCCGCCTATGTACTTGGTAATTCAGGCGGACAGGACCCCGATGTATATGTTGAGTCCAGAAGAGCAAGAAAACTTGAAAACGTTATCGGCGAAAATCCTGTAACAACACAGAAGGCTGTCGTTGACGGCAAGTTTATGGGACCCAACAAGAAAACTCCCAAGTTCACCTACATCAAAGGTGATATGGCAGGTGCCTATGCAGGCCGCCGTGTTCATAAAGACGATGGACGTACCATTGGTCAGTACCTGATGGATGAATACGGTATAGATGTTTCAAAGCCCGAATCAAAAAATGTACCCGGCAAATTCAATGCTATCTATGAGAACGAGTTTGTGCTCGTTCCCAAAGTATCTGAATCCAAGCGCGGTATGGTATATATAAACCTTAATAACAACGATTACCCCGCAGCATTCGTTTGCTTCGACAAAGTTGTTGCAACCGACCCCACTTTTGATAAAAACTGGGTTATCCACAGCGTAGACGGTATGGAACTTAACGGTAACGTTCTTACCCTCACAAACACTTATAAACATTCAACAGGCCGTCAGAACAACGGTAAACTTGTAAACTACATTATGCTTCCCGAAAACCCCGAGGTTGAAATTATCGGCGGACCCGGCAAAGAGGCTATGTCAGGCGGCGTAAACTGGTACGGAAGCCACAACAGCAGTAAGGGACACACTTCTTTCTGGAGAGCAGAAGTATCTCCCAGCAAGGACGAAGAAGAAACTGTATTCCTTAACGCTATGTATTTTACTGACTATGACAGAAACCTGCCTCCGTTGCCTATGTACAAAGAACAGTCGGCAACACACTTAGGTGTTACTGTTATGGACAGCGTTGTAATGTTTGCCAACGACGGTTACATTGTAGAAGCCCCCTTCACTCTTGATATAAGAGATAACAACAACGGCGGCGAGATGTCATGTATGATCGGCGACGTTGCAGCAGGTAAATGGCAGGTAACAGGCGGCGGCAGAAAACGTATTATCGAAGTAACAGAAGAAGAACACACTCTCTACTTCGAAGGCCTCCCCGGTTCATATTCAATTATCCCTGCTACTTCTTCTGCGGAAGTTGACGTTATAGAATACGAAGAACTCCCCGTTAAGCCCGTTGGTGACATAGTTATCTGGGATGCAACAATGAAACTCTTCCGTTACAATCCCGTTCCTCCCAGAATCATAGACGAAACACCTTATGTAGGTGCAAAAGGCTTCTATGAATACTATGACGGTCATGAGGTTAAAGATAACGGCGACGGCAGCTGGACGATATCGTTCCACAAATACGCGTCCACAGCCGAAGGTAAGGGTATGCACAAGAGCACTACCATCTGGCCGGACAGCACGAGATGTATCGTTAACGGCGTGGAAACCACCACAAAATCAACACCTAAGTTGATTGACGGCGTTCTTTATGTAAACCCCGTTGACTATCCGGACTCTTCACCCCTTATCGTTACATGGAAACCTAAACTTTGCGGATTGTATGTTATAAATAACGTTGACCTGGCATTCCTTTACGAAGACCTTGGCGGAGACTTCTCCAAGATTTGTAAAGCAACCGTTAGCAAGTACTCATCCCATATTTCCGGTGCTCCTGCTAATCTTTATGACAACAAATTCGGTAGTAAGTGGGCAACCCTCGGCGAAAACTGGGTTACTTTGAAACTCGAAGAACCGACGGATCTCAGATCTTTCTACATCTCCGTATACGGCGGTGACGAGCGTACAAACAAGTTTGCAGTTGATGTTTCGTCCGACAACAGTGAATGGAAGGAAGTATTCAACGGCGAGACATCCGGTACAACCGACACATTCGAACGTTTCTTAATCGAAGGCGCAGACGATGTTGCGTATGTAAGACTCCGCGTATTCGGTAACAACGAAAACGGTTACAACAACATTTCCGAATTCTGGGTTGAAGCAAAATAATTGCTGAATTAAACGTTATTAACTGAAAGGTTGATTATATTATGAAAAAACTTATCGCGCTGCTTGTAGCGCTCACAATGATTTCAACTCTTCTGCCGATGATTGCATCGGCAGAAGATATGCCCTATGTTACAACCGTATATAGGGATTACGACTTCGACAATACTACCAACAGCAGTTTGACACTTGCCGAGGATATCGGCGGGCACTCAAAAGTTGCTAAACACCCTTATGTAACAGCCGCAGCGAGTGAGGTTATTATGTTCTCAGCAGTTCCTTCCGGCTCAGTTACAGTTTTAGAAACTGAAATTGGTGTTTTTGGCGATGTAAGCGATGATGCCGCCATGACATTCTTCCAGTACAGAGTTTCACCCGGTACTTCTACATCTAACAGAAAAGCGTGTTTGGGAAGAAACAGTTCCGGTAATTTCACCTTTATGGGCGCAGACTCAGGTATTCCCATGAACATTGGTGAATGGTATAGCGTTACCCTTACAGTTCCCCAGGTGAGCGGCTCTTCAACTTTGACAGTTGCTGACTCAGAGGGCAACGAGGTGGGCACATATACCAGAACCTCTTCTGCTCCCAATCTTGCAAGAGCAACTTTTTCTTACTCATCTTCAACAAGTGCTCTTAACTATACATACTACGACAACTTCAAAGTGTCTTACCTCGTACCTCCCTACACTGTAACTGCCAGTGCGTTCGACAGAAACAGTGTGCCAACAGACATTTCCGCGGTTGACTATATCAATCCCGTGATTGAACTTGTTTTCTCTATGGCTGTTAAAGAGGAGTCTCTTATGTTTGACGGCGAAAATGCAATCAAACTTTTAGACCAAAACGGTAACGAGATTCCTTTCACAGGCGCTCTTACTGCGGACGGCGCAAAAAAGATTTACTCAATCACTCCCGATGTTGGCCTTATTGCAAAAGCAACCTATACAATACAGGGTACAGGCGTACTTTCCAGTGTGGACACAGGTTATTGGAACGGTGAGGAAATTACTGACACTTTTGAATTGGAATTCACAGTTTCCAAGAAAGACTTTGCAATTGAGGATGTTGTAAGCACTGTTTCAGACGGTGATGCGGTTTATGATGTTACCATCCGTAACAAAACCGGTGAAAACCAGGATGCTTATATCGTTGTTGCAAAATATAACGAAGAGCAGCTCGTATCTGTTACCGTAGAGCCCGTTACCGGCTCAGACGACGGCAAAGAATATGAAGATATCACCCTCGCAAACCTCGGTACAACAGATTCTGTTTATCTTATGAGTGCTGACGGAACATTCAAAATCATAGATATCTGGAACAGATAATATTTGCTCTGCAAACGGACTTTAACCCCCATACGGGGTACAGAGTTAAAACTTACAATGAATTTTGATGCATACTTGCCGCGGCAGTTTTGCTGCGGCAAGATGTGTCCTTATATCTGACAGGTGGGATGTATATGAAAAAATCAATTATAGCATTAGCACTTATAACGGCAATTATGTTGTCCATTGTTCCCTGCGTTGCTTTTGGCGAAGGGGAAATTGTCGTTGGCTCTTCCATATCGTTTGGAAAATACAACGATCAGCCGATTATTTGGAGATGTATAGCCGTTGACGATATCGGATACCTTTTGCTGAGCGAAAAGGTTATCACATTAAAATGTTTTGATCCCGCCGGAACTAAACTTACAGACAACTACAACACCAGAGCCGCAAAAGGCTCTGACTACTGGCCCGAATCTTCCCTTCGTACATGGCTCAACTCCGATGACGATGTGGTAAAATACGCTTCCGGCCACACCCCCAATGCGTCTTCTGTAAAAGACGGCATTAACCCCTACAACAACGAAGCGGGTTTTTTGAATTCAAAGAATTTCACCAAAGAACAAGTTAAACTTATGGTTGAGACAGATGTTGCCTCCGCCGTAAGCCATAATGAAAAAGACAGAGCAACCGAGGGAGAGTACCTGCATCAATATAAATCTCCCATTTCCAAGGCGGCAGCCAACTATGATGTGGCATATAAGGTAAAATCTACCGACAGAATGTTTTTGCCTTCAACTGCCGAGATTGCGGCGATTGCTGCCGACACCACGAATTTCACTGACGAATTCCATCTGGCAAAACCTACCGCAAGTGCAATTTTCAAGTCCGATGCGCTTTACGATGAACTGGCTGTTAACAGACCTTATTACTACTGGACAAGAGACGCGCTCTCTTTCTCCACGGGTGAACATGTCCGCGTGGTTGCGGCACTTTCTCCCACATATAACGCTGAGGCGTT
>SVKG01000031.1 GCA_015068565.1 Oscillospiraceae bacterium
CAGAGCCTGTGTAAGATGAAAGGATAATGTTTGATGAATGCTGTGGACTATATCCATTCATTGAGGACCTTCGGTAAAAAGGCAGAACTTAAAAATATACAGTGTCTGCTTTCCCGACTCGATAATCCGCAAAAAGATATGAATTTTATTCATATCGCAGGTACTAACGGTAAGGGTTCGGTTTCCTCAATGATAAACAGTATTTTTATTGAACAAAACAAGAAGGTGGGGTTATTTACCTCACCTTTTCTCGAATGTTTCAATGAACGTATCTGTGTTAATAATGTTCCCATACCTGATGCCAAACTCGAACATATAACCGCGAGGGTGCGCACAGAAGTAGATGCCCTTGCGACAGAGGGGATTTACTGCACCGTATTTGATGTTATATGTGCCGTTGGATTTGTTTATTTTAAAGAGCAACAATGTGACGTTGTAGTGCTGGAAGTTGGTCTTGGCGGAAGATTTGATGCAACCAATGTAATTGATAAAACTATGTGTTCGGTAATATGCGCCATAGGACTTGACCATACTGAATATCTTGGCGAAACCGTTTCGCAGATTGCATTTGAAAAATGCGGGATAATCAAACCGGAATGCCCGGTGGTCACATACCCGTTGCAGACAAAAGATGCTATGGATGTAATCGTATCTTCCTGCAAAGAAAAACAAGCACCCCTTGTTGTTCCCGATGTGGATGACCTTAAAATTATTGAGAGCAATATTTACGGCAGCAGATTTATATATCGGGGCAGAGAGTACGGAATCAATCTTGTTGGTAAGTATCAGATATATAACTGCCTTTGTGCCATTGAAACCGCATATTTGCTGGGCGTGGACTATAACACTGTAAAAGCCGGACTTAAAAAAGCACAGTGGAAATGTCGTTTTGAGGTTTTTTGTGCAGAGGGAAAAACAGTTGTGCTTGACGGTGCTCATAATCCCCATGGACTGACTGCTTTTTTTGATAGTGCCACAGAATTTTTTTCTGATAAAAAACTTCACTATGTATTCGGTATGGTAAACGATAAAGATATAGAAAACTCTGCCGGGATTATAAGTAATGCAGAGGGGAGTATTACTGTTACTTCTGTGCCGTCTGCAAGAGGGGATAATCCCGAACTCATATTTGAGCGTATCCGCTCCCAGCGGGGGGATGAGTCAGTCAACTATATACCCGATAACGAGGCGGCTGTACGATACGCATTGCAAACCGACTCCGATGTGGTGTGTGTGCTGGGTTCCCTGTATATGGTGGGGGCAGTACGGAAATTTGTCGAAAACTTATCACATAACGACAAAACTATATAAATTATTCAAAAGGAAAATTTAATAATGCAACGAATATTCCATATATTACCATTTTGTGGGAGGGATATTCGTTGCATTTTAATTTTGTAATAAAAAAGAATACACTCATTGTAAAAATTGTCGGTGAACTTGACCATCACAGCGCAGGAGAACTAAGGGAGCAACTTGACAGTAAAATTATTACTGAGGGTATAAGCAATCTGGTGTTTGACCTTAGCGACCTTGTATTTATGGACAGTTCCGGCATAGGTGTTATTATTGGCAGATACAAACTTATAAAAAGTCTTGGCGGGGAAGTGTATATAGTTTCCACAAGCAAAAATGTGGACAAGCTTTTGTCTCTTTCGGGGATACCCGATATTATAAAAGTGACTAAAACTTATGAAGAAACAGAATAAGGGGGTAAGTACATAATGGATATCAAAAACCGTGTTACAATTACTTTTTTGAGTAAGTCAGAGAATGAAAGTTTTGCAAGGATGTGTGTTGCTGCGTTGCTTATGCAGGCAGATCCCACCATTGAAGAACTGGCAGATGTCAAAACTGCCGTATCGGAGGCTGTAACCAATGCCATAGTGCACGGGTACGGTCATAGCGACGGCGATATATTTATGGAGTGTATTCTTGAAGAAAAACTCATAACCATAGTGGTTAAAGATAACGGCAAGGGTATAGAGGATGTTGCCAAAGCCAGAGAGCCGCTCTTTACGACGAATCCTGAAATGGAACGTTCGGGAATGGGGTTTACGGTTATGGAAACTTTTATGGATAAACTTGAAGTCGAATCTATCGTGGGAGTGGGAACAAAAGTCACCATGAAAAAGCGCATAGGCTCACGGCTGTAATGCGGGGATACAACTTATGTACAACAACACACCGGAACTTATATCACGTGCAAAAAACGGAGATAAAGCCGCACGGGAGCAGATAATTGAGGAAAATCTGGGTCTTGTTCGCAGTATAGTTTATAAGTTTTCCAACAGAGGATATGAAGCAGAGGATTTGTTTCAGATCGGATGTATGGGCATCGTCAAAGCAGTGGACAAGTTTGATACAACGTACAATGTCAGATTTTCCACCTATGCCGTGCCCATGATAATGGGTGAGATAAAACGGTTTATGCGGGACGACGGAATCATAAAAGTTTCCCGCAGTTTAAAAGAACTTTCTGCAAAAGCGTTTGCCGTTAAGGAAAAAGCAGAAAAAGAGTTGGGCAAATCGGTAAGTATAAGCGAGATATCCGAAAGACTCGGCGAAAGTCCGGAAAAAGTGGTAATGGCGATGGAAGCAACCCTGCCGCCGGAATCAATTTACAAGCCGGTAAGCGAGGGAGATAAAAGCGATATATATCTTGCCGATAAATTAAGCAGTAATTCTTTGGATGAGGACACTGTGGTAGATAACCTGACGCTGAGGCAGCATATTAACGAACTTTGCGAACGTGATAAAAAACTGATTTTGTTAAGATACTTCAAAGGCAAAACCCAGCGTGAAATATCGTGTATACTGGGTATATCTCAGGTGCAGGTGTCAAGACTTGAAAAAAAGATATTAACCGAATTAAAATATAAATTAAAAGGTGCTTAAATGAAGAAAGAGCATAACGAAGTTGGTTTCGTTATGCTCTTTCTGTGCGATGTTGCTCTATTATTTGTTGCTTAATTCGCTTTCGTATTTCTCAATCATTTTCTTAACCATCATACCGCCCACACTACCGTTTTCTCTTGCGGTAAGATCGCCGTTGTAACCTTCTTTGAGATTTACGCCGAGTTCGTTGGCAACTTCGTATTTAAATCTGTCCATTGCCTGTTTGTTAGCTTTGTTCATCATTTCAAATTCACCTCCTGAAAAGTCGTTACAACATTAATTTGCATTAAACATCGGATAAATAAACATGCAATTTATGGGCTTTTGCAGTTTGATAAAACAAATTTATTTTGTTGATTTTTATTATAAAATGTGATATGATAAACTTAACAAAAGTTAACGAGGTGATACTTATGGCAAAAGATATCAAAAAGGTCGATGTTAAAGAAGGCGGAGATAAAGCAGCCGCCCTTGCTGCTGCAATCGGACAGATAGAAAAAACATACGGGGAGAACGCTATTATGCGTCTTGGCGATGCCCGTTATAAAAAAGTTGATGTGATTTCCACCGGTTCAATCAGTCTTGACCTTGCCCTTGGTATAGGCGGACTTCCCAGAGGCAGAATCATTGAGATTTACGGTCCTGAGTCATCCGGTAAGACAACTGTGTGTCTTCATGTAATTGCCGAAGCACAGAAGTTGGGCGGAGAAGTGGCATTTATTGATGCCGAACATGCCCTTGATCCCATATATGCGAAAAAGTTGGGTGTGGACATAGATAAATTATTACTTGCTCAACCCGACAGCGGCGAACAGGCGTTGGAGATTTTAGAAGCCCTCGCGCGCAGCGGCGCCTTGGATGTAATCATAGTAGACTCTGTTGCGGCACTTGTACCCAAGGCGGAGATAGCGGGAGAGATGGGTGATTCTCATGTGGGTGCTCATGCAAGACTTATGAGCCAGGCACTTAGAAAACTCACCAGTGTAATCAGCCGTTCAAATGCCGTTGTTATATTCATTAACCAGATCCGTGAAAAGGTTGGTGTTATATACGGAAGTCCAGAGGTTACTACCGGCGGACGTGCGCTTAAATTTTTCTCTTCTGTAAGAATTGATGTACGCAAAGGCGAGGCTATCAAAGAGGGCGCTAACCTTATCGGTAACAGAACAAAAGCCAAAGTAGTAAAAAATAAAATGGCACCACCATTTATGGTTGCCGAGTTTGATATGATTTTTGGACAGGGTATTTCAAAGGCGGGCGACATTTTAGACGTTGCTGCTGAATATGATATTGTTAAAAAGAGTGGCGCATGGTATTCGTATAAAGGTGAGAGAATAGGACAGGGCCGCGAAAAAGCAAAAGAATATCTCGTTGAAAATCCGGTTGAAATGGAAGAAATCCGTTCAAAAATAATGGAAATAGTTGAAGAAAAACGTAACGGCGGTTTGGCGGATAGTTTGACTCACGCTGATTATAGCGGTAATTTCAATGAAGATAACTGATGTAGCCGTTCAGCAAAAGAATAAAAACCGTGTTTCGGTTTATGCAGACGGTGAATACTGTTTTTCTCTTGACGGGGCAGATGCGCTGAGATTGGGTGTCAAAGTCGGCGCGGAGATATCTCAAAAAGACCTTGAAACATATAACCTTGAATCCAACTTGTCAAAGGCAAAAGAAAAGGCATTTGACATTGTTACCCGTAAAGCAGTTACTGAAAAAGAACTGCGGGACAAATTAAGGGATAAAGGCTATGACAAAACCATCTGCGATATAGTAATTGACACTATGCAGGAATATAATTATATTAACGATGCCGATTATTGCGAAAGATTTTTGGAATATTCCGTTTCCAAAGGCTGGGGCAGAAGCAAAATCAAATTTGAACTAAAACGGCGTGGTGTAGAAGACGATTTGATTTCCGTTGCTCTTGACGGCTTTTGTGATAACCCCGTGGAGCGTATATATGATATATTGTCTGCAAAATTTGCCGGTGTTGATTTAAGTGACTTCAAGCAGAAACAGAAAGTTATACGTTTTTTTGCTTCCAGAGGCTTTGATTTTGACAGTATCAGCAGTGCTTTGTCAAAAAAGTTGTATGATTAGGAGATAAAGTTGAAAAAGAAAATTGGTTTCATTTCATTGGGCTGTGCAAAAAACCTCACCGATACCGAAACAATGCTTTCGCTTGTTTGCGATGGCGGTATGGAGGTAGTTGCCAATCCCGAAGATGCAGATATTATTGTTGTAAACACCTGTGCTTTTATAGATTCTGCAAAGTCGGAATCAATCGAGGCTATTCTGGAAATGGCACAGTATAAAAAGAACGCTGATTCTGTGCTGGTTGTAACGGGTTGTCTTGCACAAAGGTATAAAGAGCAGATAATCACCGAACTTCCTGAGGTGGATATTGTTTTAGGTACAAATGATTATAACAAGATTTTATCTGCGGTAAATAAGTTTTATACAGACGGCGTCAAAGTCTGTGATGTCAGCGACGCCGATGCTCATATTACAGAGTATATTCCCAGAGTTCTCAGCACTCCGTCATATAGTGCATATATTAAGATTGCAGATGGGTGCGACAATTTCTGTACATACTGTATTATCCCCAAACTCAGAGGGAAATACAGGAGCAGACCGATGGCGGAGATTCTTGATGAAGCCGAATCCCTTGCATCATCAGGAGTAAAAGAGTTGATTTTAGTTGCTCAGGATACTGCCTATTACGGCAGGGATGGTGGAGATAACAATTTGTGTCAACTTTTAAAAGGACTTTCTGCCATTGACGGTATAGAGTGGATACGGTTGCAGTATTGCTATCCGGAGAACATAACGGATGAACTTATTGAAGAAATAGCGTCTAACAAAAAGATTGTTAAATATATAGATATGCCGTTGCAGCATATAAGCGATAATGTTTTAAAGCGTATGGGAAGACGCAGCCGCAGAGCAGAAGTTGAAAAACTCATTTCATCACTTCGTACTGCTGTGCCGGATATTGCCATAAGGACATCAATCATAGTAGGCTTCCCCGGCGAAACAGAGGATGATTTTGAACAACTCCGTGATTTTCTCCAAAAGTTCAGGCTTGACAGGGTAGGGGTGTTTACTTATTCCAGAGAGGAAGACACACCTGCATACACGATGCCCGACCAGATAGAGGATTCGGTAAAGGAAGAAAGACTTTCTGTTCTTATGGAGCAACAGCAAAGAATTTCGAATGAACTTAACAGCGAGAAAATCGGCAGAGTCGTTCAGGCTATTGCAGAGGGATACGACGAGGCGAATTTTTGCTATGTAGGCAGAAGTTTTGCCGACACCCCTGATGTTGACGGGATTACATATATATATAGCAGCGACGAACTGTCGGCAGGGGATATAGTTAATATTAAAATTGTAGATGCCCATGAATATGACATAACCGGAGAGGTAGTCGAAGGGTAAAACAGAAAGGTGGTCTTTATGAACACAGCAAACAAAATTACAATTCTCAGAATACTGCTTATCCCTGTGTTTATGCTTGTTTTGATGTTGCAGTTTAAATACAGTGATCTGGCGGCATCGTTAATATTTGCGGTTGCAGCAGCAACGGACGGTGTTGACGGTTATGTTGCGAGAAAGTACAACCAGGTAACGGATTTCGGAAAATTCATAGACCCTCTTGCAGATAAACTTTTGGTAGCAACTGCCCTTATATGCCTTGTTGATATGGGCAGAATTGCATCTTATATGGCGGTTATAATTATTGCAAGAGAGTTTATTGTTACAAGTCTTAGAATTGTTGCAATTTCAAAAGGCGTGGTAATCGCGGCTGAAATGACGGGTAAGATTAAAACTGTTATACAGATAATAGCCACTGTATGTGCACTTTTGTTTTATGAGGAAAAATTTATGATACTCAACTGGTCAGCGGGATATATAGCGATGTTTATAGCGACGTTGTTTACGATTTATTCCGGATTTGTGTATCTTAAAAAGAATTGGCAACTTATTTCTGAAAGCAAATAAAGGTGAGATATAAATTGACTGATTTTTTGATAAGGTGTTTTGTTAAAGACAATGAGAATATAAATGACCCCGCAGTACGGGAAACTTACGGAAAGTTTTCGGGTATTGTAGGTATAGTGATGAATTTTGTTCTTGCCTCTGTCAAGTTTGTTGTAGGTATATTCTTTAACAGCGCGGCGGTAATTGCCGATGCTGCCAACAATCTTACGGATTCTATGAGTGCGGTGGTCACTCTGGTGGGATTTAAACTATCCGGCAAACCCGCAGATAAAGAACATCCTTACGGACATCAACGTATGGAATATATATCCGGATTGCTGGTGTCGTTTATAATTATATTTATTGGCATTGAGTTGTTCAAAACCTCTGTCAGAAAAGTTATAACCCCAGAAAATCTGACTGTAGGTGTGTCACTTTTTGTCGTACTTGCAGGCACATCCTTAGTTAAACTGTGGATGTGCTTTTTTTACAAACGTATCGGCAAATTGATTTCCTCCGGTGTTGTGTTGGCATCATCTAAGGATTGCTTTAACGATGTAATTGCGACCTTTGCTGTTTTGCTTTCTGCGGTTGTTTCGTATTTTGCGGGATTTAACTTTGACGGTTATGCGGGAGCGGTTGTTGCCCTTTATATAATCTATTCAGGAGCAACTCTTGTTAAAGAAACTGTAAATCCTTTGCTCGGGGCTGCGCCTTCCCGTGAACTTATAGATGAAATATGCCGGATTATCCGTGCAGCCGAAGGCGTTGACGGTATGCACGATTTAATTGTCCATACTTACGGTCCTAATAAATATTTTGCGTCCGTCCATGTGGAGGTCGATGCAAAACAGGAACTCCTTGCCGGTCATGAAATTTCTGATAATATAGAACGCGATGTAAAACGCATAACCGGTGTAGACCTTGTTGTGCATCTCGATCCGGTTATTAAAGATGATAAAGCGGTCAACGACGCCAGAGAAATGGTTGCTTCTATATTAAACGAGATTGATAGCCGTATTACGTATCATGATTTCAGAATGGTAGAAGGCACTGCTCATACGAACCTGATATTTGATATTTGTGTTCCTGCGGATTTGAATCTGTCAAACGGCGAACTGACAGACACCGTAATTCATAAAATACACGCAAAAGACCGCGCATTTGAATGTATTATCACTGTTGATAAAAACTACGGTTCATATATATAAACCGTTGCAAAACGCCACAAAAAGAGGATATCTCATCAATAATTGGATAGTTTGTTTCGTTGACATTCAAGAGGAAAAATATTATAATCAAATGGTGTGCTTATAGAAAAATAAGGAGTGATTAGATGAAAAAAATAACACGATTGATTTCTTCTGTTGTGATAGTATGTATGCTTTTATCGCTGTTTACTGTTAATGTTTTCGCGGCAGACGATACTTTCACACTTACAGTTACTGTACCTGCCAAGTATGCAGCCGGTACAGTTACACTTTATGTCGGCGGTGTTGCCCACAACGGCAATTCGGGCACTAAGACTGAGCCCACCTCCACATCCGACCTTCCTGACGGAGGCAAACTCTACACTTATGAGGGCATTTCCTCTGCCAGAACAATGTACCTTTCCACATATGCAAACAGTATTACCAAGAAAAAAACCTACTATTTCGGTAATATCCCCGATGTAATCGGCTCTACACAGAATGTTGAGGCGGAGTTCTATGATAACCCCGGTTCATCTTATCGTACGAGTATGGTAGTTACATATACCGATGCAATGGATGAATATATGAATGTTCCTGACACTCAGGCTGCCCAGGATGCTTATAACAACTATGTTAAAGTTACGCCGTATTTCCAGCGTATTGCGACCAATCCTTTGCAGATGAGTACACAGACCGAACAGATAAATTTTATAAAAGGTCTCGACGACGCTGATGACAATTTGCATTTCTTTGAGAATATCCAGCGTTCATATAAGAGTGCCAACTACTATATGTCCTTAGTTGTATTTACCGAGTCTACTATCCCTGAGGGTGCCACGATGGATGAGGCGGCTGCTATCCTCAAAGCCAACAACAAACCCACTATCCTTTACAAGGGTCAGATTCACGGTAACGAGCAGGCGCCCGGTGAGGCAACTCTTGCTATGATCAAGGCACTTGACACCGATTACGGTGAGGAATTGCTTAAAAATGTTAATATGCTTGTTATTCCCCGCGTAGGTACATATTCCGCGTATGACTTTACCCGTAACGTATATTCGCTCAATGGTCAGATTAACCCCAACAGGGACTGTATGATGAGTATTACTAATGAAGTTACAGGTACCAATAAGGTATTCTACAAATTCATGCCTGAGATTGTTATCGATGCTCACGAATATACCCCCCACACTTCTGCTACAGCGGTAGTGCGTGGCTTCCCTGATATCAGTTATGCAGTCGGCACCACATTGAACACCGCTGCGGAAGTAGCTGCAATGGGTAAGAACTTTGTTGCACAGATAAGGGATGAGGCGAAAGATGCCGGTTTAGTCTCTTACATCTATGATGATACCGTCTCTGATAAATTAAATGCCAGATACTCTGCTGTTAAGACGGTTTATAATCACCCCTTCTATTCACAACTTGGTTGTTTGTCTTTCCTTATCGAATCCCCCGGCGGATGCGGTCCCTGTACAGGCGAGGACTGGATTGAACGCCGTGTAACGAGCCATTTTATTGCTGCCAAAGCAATTTTCGATTATGCCGCAGCCAACGCGACTGCACTCAGAACCACAGTTAAGACAGCACGTGACAAGATTGTTTCTGATGGTGCAGTATATAATGGGGACGATATGTTTGTTCTTCAGCACACCTCCTCAAGAACCCCCGGTACAGAACTTGTTTTCGATAGAATTTACTATGATATCCGCACAGGTACAATATCCGAAGAGAATTGCTCTGTTGCCACTCTTTATCCCAATGATATGGCAGTTCGCAGCCGTGTTCGTCCCACTGCATACTTTATCCCCAATGAGGGCGCATGGCTTGAGAAGGACAACCTCGCAAGTGTTGCCGAAGCGAATAAAAAGACGCAGTATGAAAGAGCACGTGAAACACTTGACAAACACTCCATTATATATTATGAACTCCCTGCAAATGCTTCAGTGATGGCAATGCAGTATTCCGGTAACGCCGGTGGTGCAACCCTTCTTCCGGAAAGAGTTACTACTTTTGAGAACGGCGGTATCGTGATCCCGATGAATCAGGTGGCGGGAAACGTTGTCGGCGGATTGCTCGAACCCGATGTTACTGATAATACAGGCGATCCCGGTACATTTATGCAGCAGGGACTCTATACGGCTTCAGATGATGGCACGTTGCCCGTTTACAGATATGTTCGAGATCTCAGCACTACAGACCTTACCTATGGCGGTGTAACTCTTGCTACAAGTGAAGCCCCCACAAATCTCACTGTGGTACACAAAACCACAGTTGACGGTCTCGGTTCAATCACCGGCCTTAACTCTGCAAAACTTTATGAATACGCAATTAAAGGCGATACAACTTATATCCCTGTAAGAGAGGGTTCAGCCAAGATTTCCAATCTTGAACCTGGCACATACTTTGTTCGTTATCGCTATGCAGACGGAACTTTCAGTGCCGATGTTGAGATTACAATAGAGGACCAATATACAGGAGCTCGTTTTGGATTCTATAAGCCCGAGTTTTATGATGTAAATACCAACGCTATGACCGGTTCCAAAGTATTGCTCACGGCAATCGAAGGCGCTACATATTACAGAAATGGTGTTGCTGTTGCTGATTACGAAGAACTTTCTGACCTTGGCGCTGTGGCAATCACAGTCAATAAAGGACTCAACAACTTCTCTGCTTCCAAAGATGATCAGAACTACGGTACTGTTTCTGTTTACGGTGCATCTCTTGAAAGATATTCATCAACTATTTATGGTGTGGGTATGCACAAATCAATAGATGCTACTGCAGTTAAATACACCACAGCATCTCCCAATTCTGATGTAAGCGACTTGGTTGATGAAAACCATACCACCGTATATCAGGCGAAAGAGGGCAATATTACTGAAAACATCAAGATAGATGTTACATCTACATATCCTCAGACTCAGCAGGCGCTTGGATTCTATATTGATGGCGAACTCACAAGTGAGTTCCGTCCCATTGCTCTCACAGCAAGTAGCGGTACGAAGTGTAAATTCACACCTGTTATCAAAGCAGGCGGTCGTTTGTATGTAGATACTCTCGGCTCTGGCGAAATTGACACCGGTATCACCGTATCATCTGATGAGTGGCACGATATCGGTATATTCTCTGATTTCTATAATTCCGGTATGACTGATCTTTATCTTGATGGAATACTCGTTGCAAGAGGTAAGATTTACACTTCCCTTCAGGGCTCTGTTTATGTAAACTCTGGTGATGGTCCTACCAACTGCTACATAGGCGACGCGGTTAATTGTGTTGTTACAGCACCTAACGACTGGCCCAAGGCGGTGACTTCTGGCACCGGTACAAAATCCAAAATGTTCTCCAACCGTGCATCTCTCGTTAAGGTATATCCCGAAATCGCAATAGAAGAGGGTACAGCCGAAAGCAGTGTTAAAGTTACATTAACAGACCTCAGTACCTTTACAGGTTACGAAGTTAAGTTGTTTGTAAACGGAGAGATGATTGGTACTCCCGTTGCAACAGATGGTACTGAGACATCTATCACTATGGAAACCAATACTGATATGAGCGGTTCTTCGGTATATGCCGCAGTTGTAGATGCTGATGGCAACATATTCAATGGCTTTAACGGAGCATTGAGATCCTCCACACTGCTTGTGGATATTGCAACCACCCCCGTTGAACCCGGTGCATTGGTAACCGGTTCTATTTCTTCCGGTAAAATCACTGTTAACAGAAGTCAGTTCCCCGATGCATACAAGAATTTATCTGCTGTTGTGTTGGAGGTTAAAGTTGACGATTCTATCGGCACAACTATTATGGGTGTGGACGAAAGCACCAAAGATGTTAACATCACAACAACTGCAAAGAAAGTATTTATCTGGATACTCAGTACACTTTCTCCGCTTTGCGAACCTATAACTCAATAATATCTCAATTATAAAAACTCCCCGGAGCCATCGGCTTCGGGGAGTTTTGTATCTTGGTATAGATCTTTGTGATTTATTTTACAATCTGACCGTCTATAATTACATGTTCAACTAAGGTGGCTATCTCAAAAGGTGAGCCGTTGGTAATAACAATATCGGCGTCTTTGCCCTTCTCAATAGAACCAACGCGGTCTGCAATTCCTATGTGTTCAGCCGCATTGATCGTAATGGCTTTAAGCGCATAAAACGGGTCCAGTCCTGCCCGTATTGCAAATGCTGCACAGATAGGTAAGTATTGCTGACCGGTAACGGGACTGTCGGTAATAATACACACATGGCAACCTGCATCAACCAGAGCAGCCGGTGTGGTCCAACTTTTATTTCTCAATTCATATTTACTTGCACCCATCATAGAAGGGCCGACTGCCATATAAACACCTGTTTTAGCCAACTCGTCTGCAATAAGGTGTCCTTCGGTAACGTGTTCAAGAGTCAGTTTTAATCCAAATTCCTCGGCAATGCGAAGTGCGGTAAAAATATCATTCGCCTGATGTGCGTGTGCTTTAAGGGGCATATCGCCTCTCATAACGGGCAGAAGTGAGTGAAGTTTTATGTCAAACGCGGGTAACTTTGAGGTATCGCCCTCAGCCGCATCATATTGAACCTGGTATCTTTTTGCTCTTGTAAGAATATCCCTGAGGATTGCAGTGGTCGTCATACGGGTGGTTGCTGTTTTTGTAAGATATCCGTTCTTTGGGTTTTCGCCAAAAGCACATTTCATCGCGGTTTCAGTTTTGACCGCCATACTGTCTACACGTTTTCCTACGGTCTTTATAGCGGCAAATGTACCGCCTAATACGTTAAGGCTGCCGGGACCTGTACATACACAAGTCACACCTGCCTCCCGTGCAAATTCAAAACATCTGTCTGTGGGGTCAATGGCATCTATTGCTCTCAGATGGGGAGAGGTAATATCGTTTCGCTCATTTACTTCGTTTGCATCTTTGCCAACGCCATATAAACCGGAAAGTCCTATGTGGCAGTGAGCATCTATAAATCCGGGGTAAATTTCTTTTCCCGATGCATCAATAACTGTTGCGTCCTCGGCAACAATGTCAGTGCCGATAGTCTCTATTTTGCCGTTTTTAACAAGAATATCTGCAATAAACGACTCTCTGTCAATAGCGTTATGTATTTTTCCGCCTTTTATAAGTAACACACAAACCAACTCCTTTATAATCTCACATAAAAGTATAAACATTATATTTTTTCTTGTCAATATAATGATGAAACAAAAAATATTATCTGTAACTCGATTTTCTATGAAATGAACTATGTCTCAAAAGTGACGTTTTTTCTTCATCGAGGATATCCGGCAGAAAGAGATAAGTACAACTAATGGACTTTGCTGAAAATTAGCAAAATTGTTGACTTTAAGGCATAATTTTGCTATAATCAAAATAAACATAAAAAACGGATTGAACATTCTTCTTTAAATGAAAGTAGAGAGTGTTTTACAGGAGAGAGGAAAATGGAAGATAAGATACAGATGACCTCTAATAATCCCGATATGCCGTATAAAACAACCACAGTATTTGAACATTGGCACATTGTGGCATTGTTTTTGATCATTTACGATTTGGTGGTAGGAGCAGGTTCATATTTTGTAGCTCTTTGGTTACGTTTCGATTGCCACTTTACTGAAATCCCTTATGAGTATTTAATTGCATGGCTGAAATTTGCACCGATATATGCAGTTGCAATTATTGCTGTGTTTTGGGTGATGCACTTATATCAAAGTATTTGGAAATTTGCAAGTTTTGTTGAATTAAGACGTATCGCTTTGGGTTCAGCAATCTTAGGCGTTTTTCATGCTTTATTTATTACATTGCTGTTTCAACGGATGCCGATCTCATATTACTTGATCGGCTTTTCTATTCAATTCATGTTGGTACTGTTTGTTCGTTTTGCGTATCGCTTTATCATATTGGAGCGCAGTAAGCGAACAAGACTACATCATAAAGCAATGGCGAGTCGCGTAATGCTCATCG
>SVKG01000032.1 GCA_015068565.1 Oscillospiraceae bacterium
CGGTTATATGTAATAGCGGCAATGCCAACACCTGTAATGCCAACGGCATCGAAATTGCGGAGCAGATGAGCGATATTTTGGCGGGTAAGATGGGGATCAGTGCTGACGATGTTGTTGTAGCCTCCACAGGAGTAATCGGTCAGCCTCTTGATATAACACCTATACAGGATGGCATTGACGAACTTGTTGGCGGTCTTGGTGATTACAGTGACTATGCTGCCGAGGGTATAATGACAACGGATACTGTCAAAAAGGAAATCGCCGTAAGTTTTGATATTGGCGGAGTAGAGTGCCGTATAGGCGGTATAGCAAAAGGGTCAGGAATGATTCATCCCAATATGGCGACTATGCTGGTGTTTATTACAACCGACTGTGCAATCAGCAGTCCTATGTTGCAGAAAGCACTTTCCGGCGATATTGCAAATACGTTTAATATGGTAAGTGTCGACGGCGACACTTCTACAAATGATATGGTAACGGTTCTTGCCAACGGAATGGCGGGTAATAAAGAAATCACCGGAGAGGGTGAAGACTACAAGGCATTTATGAAGGCGCTCAATACTGTTACCGTTCACCTTTGCAAATCAATAGCAGGTGACGGCGAAGGCGCCACCAAAATGATTGAGTGTAACGTATACGGAGCCGCAGATGAAAAAACAGCAAAAACAGTAGCCAAATCTGTTATTTGCTCATCCCTTACCAAAGCGGCGATGTTTGGTGCGGATGCCAACTGGGGCAGAGTTCTGTGCGCCATCGGGTATAGCGGTGCAGAGGTTGATGTAACTAAAATTGATGTGTCGTTTATATCAGCCAAAGGCGAGATACAAGTTTGTAAAAACGGAGCGGGAGTAGATTTCAGCGAGGAAAAAGCGAAAGAAATCCTGCTTGAAAAAGAAATTAACATAAGCATAAACCTCAATGCCGGGGATGAAAAAGCAACCGCATGGGGTTGTGACCTGACTTATGATTATGTAAAAATAAATGGTGACTATCGTACCTGATAGGAGGGTAATTATGAAAATTTCCAATCCGGAACGTGCAAAAATATTGGTTAATGCGCTTCCCTACATACAGGAGTATAACGGCAAAATTGTGGTTATCAAATACGGCGGTAACGCCATGATAAACGAAGACCTTAAAAACTCTGTGGTACACGACATAGTGCTTTTGCGCCTTATAGGTGTAAAGGTAGTTCTTGTTCACGGCGGCGGACCTGAGATAACGGATATGCTCTCAAAGGTAGGAAAGGAAACACAGTTCATAGACGGACTCCGTGTAACCGATAAGGAAACCGTAGAGATTACTCAGATGGTGCTTTCGGGTAAAATCAGCAAAACTCTGGTAAATCTTATCGAGTGTTGCGGCGGTAAAGCAGTAGGTATTTCCGGTGTGGACGGTCACATGATAAGCGCAAAGGTAAAGAACGACAAACTCGGCTATGTAGGCGAGATTACCGATATTAACCCACAGATAATTCTTGATGTGCTCGAAAAAGGGTATATCCCCGTTGTTTCAACCGTGGGTTGTGATGACGACGGAAACATTTATAATATCAACGCCGATACTGCTGCGGCAAAAATAGCAGGTGCACTTAAAGCAGAGAGCCTTATTTCCCTTACTGATATAAGCGGAATACTTATGGATAAAGATGATCCCGACACGCTTATTTCGCATATTACCGTAGGTGGTACGGAAGAACTTATCAAAAAGGGCATAATATCCGACGGTATGATTCCCAAGGTTGAATGTTGCACCACCGCTATCCGTGACGGTGTTAAAAAGGTATTTATAATAGACGGCAGAATACCCCATTCCATACTTATAGAAACACTTACGGATGAAGGAATCGGCACTATGTTTGAGGGGGATAGCAATGATTGATGTATTTTCCGCGGATAAGCAATATGTTGCGGGTTCCTATGCGCGTTTTCCTGTCAATATCGTTGGAGGAAAAGGCTCGGAACTTATCGACAGCAACGGCAAAAAATATATAGATTTAGGCAGCGGAATAGCCGTAAATATTTTTGGTATTGCAGATGAGCAGTGGGTGAGCGCCGTAACGGAGCAACTGGGTAAATTCCAGCATACGTCGAACCTGTATTATTCCGAGCCTTGTGCTTTACTTGCCAAAAAACTGTGCGAGAGAACGGGTATGAAAAAGGTGTTCTTTTCAAACTCCGGAGCCGAGGCTAATGAAAGCGCCATAAAAGCCGCAAGGAAATACGCGGCGGATAAAAAAGGCAAAGACGTATATAAGATAATCACATTGAAAAACAGTTTCCACGGCAGAACCCATACAACTCTTGCCGCCACCGGTCAGGACACTTTCCACGAGCATTTTCTTCCTCTTACAGAGGGCTTTGTTCATATAGAGCCTACCGTGGAAGAACTCGTTGCCGCTGTTGACGACAGCACTGCCGGAATTATGTTCGAACTTGTCCGTGGAGAGGGCGGAGTATTGCCCCTTGATAAAGAGTTTGTTGACGCTATGGCAAAAATCGCCGCGGAGAAAGATATAATTTTAATCGCCGATGAGGTACAGACGGGTAACGGTAGAACGGGCGAACTTTATGCCTATATGAATTACGGCATAATGCCCGATGTTGTAACCACTGCCAAGGGATTAGGCGGTGGACTGCCCATAGGCGCTACCATGCTGGGCGAAAAGGTAGAAAATATCTTCACTCCCGGTCTTAACGGTTCTACTTTTGGCGGAAACCCCGTATGCTGTGCCGGTGCCGTAAATGTTATAGACCGTATTGACGATAAACTTCTCTCAGAAGTAGTCGAGAAGTCGGATTATATTTTTAAGTCCCTTCAGAATGCACCGGGAATCGAAAGTGTATCGGGTCTTGGACTTATGATAGGCATCAAAACAAGTAAAGATGCTAAGACGGTAGTTTCCGAGTGTATGGAAAAAGGCGTAATAGCCCTTACCGCAAAGGATAAGGTGCGTCTGTTACCTGCCCTTAATATACCGTTTGATATGCTTAAAAAAGCAGTAGATATAATAAAAGAAGTGTGTGCACAGTAGAGAGGAACGTAATATGAACTTAAAAGGCAGAGATTTTTTGAAATTGCTGGATTTTACAGCGGACGAAATAGGCTACCTTATAGACCTTTCGGCAGAACTTAAAGATAAAAAGAAAAAAGGTATTCCCCATAAACTTTGCGAGGGTAAAAATATCGCCCTTATTTTTGAAAAGACCAGTACCCGTACCCGTTGCAGTTTTGAGGTTGCGGCGTATGATCTGGGTATGAATGCGACATTCCTTGACCCGTCTGCATCGCAGATAGGTAAAAAAGAGAGTATAGCCGATACCGCCCGTGTGCTTTCGTCAATATATGACGGTATAGAGTATAGGGGTTACGGTCAGGAGATAGTAGAGGAACTTGCCGAGTATTCCAAAGTTCCCGTGTGGAACGGACTTACAAATGAGTTTCATCCCACCCAGATTATTGCGGACCTTCTCACTATCAAGGAAAAGTTTGGACATTTAAAAGGCATAAACTTTGTGTATATGGGTGATGCCCGATATAATATGGGTAATTCCCTTATGGTAGGCTGTGCTAAAATGGGACTCAACTTTACCGCTTGTTGTCCCGAAAAGTATTTTCCCGATAAGGCGCTTATTGCAGAGTGTCAAAAGATTGCTGCCGAAAGCGGCAGTGTTTTGAGGTTTGAAACCGACACAGCCAAAGCCGTACAGGGTGCAGATGTTATATATACAGATGTGTGGGTGTCAATGGGTGAGCCGGAACAGGTGTGGCAGGAGAGGATAGAAGAACTTTCCCCCTATCAGGTAAATTCCCGTCTTATGGAGAGCACCGGCAAAGACACCACAATCTTTATGCACTGTCTCCCCGCGTTCCATGACCTTAAAACCACAGTAGGCAGGGAAATGGGCGAAAAGTTCGGCAGAGCCGATATGGAAGTAACAGACGAGGTGTTTGAAAGCGGAGCATCTGTTGTGTTCGATGAGGCAGAAAACAGGATGCACGCAATCAAGGCAATAATTGCCGCAACACTTGGCTGATAAATTGATAATATTTAAGACCGTATGTAGTTGACATACGGTCTTTTTTTACGCATAAATTTCCTGTCTGCTATTGAAATTTTGCCTTATCAATGATATAATAAATCATTAAATAAGTTTAAAAGGGGGCAAAGCCGAATGTCAAAATGCAAATGGATAATAGCAAATCACAGTCACGATAAAATTTCGGAGATTGCCCGTGCGAATAATGTGCCGAAGTTTGTGGCTGCCACACTCCTTACAAGGAACCTTGCCGATAGAGACAGTATATCCCGGTTTATGAGGTGTGAGGCGACATCTTTTCATAATCCCTATCTTTTAAAAGGTATGGAAGAGGCAGTAGAGCGTATAGACGAGGCGATAGATAGCGGAGAGCGTATTACCGTTTACGGAGATTACGATGCGGACGGAGTCACTGCGGCGTATATACTTTATACATTTTTAAAAGAAAAAACTGATAATATAGATTATTACATACCCGACCGTATTGATGAGGGCTATGGCCTGAGCGCAACTGCCATAGACCTGCTCGAAGATACTAAACTTATAATAACTGTCGACACAGGCATTACCGCCTGTGAACAGGTGGAATATGCAAAGTCAAAGGGAGTGGATGTAATTGTTACAGACCACCATACTCCGCTTGAAGAAATTCCCGACGCGGTAGCGGTTATAGACCCTAAACAAAAGGACTGTAACTATCCTTATAAAGAACTTGCGGGAGTCGGCGTAGCGCTGAAACTTGTATACGCCCTCTCTGACTGTGATAAATCAGTGTTCGACCGTTACTGTCATATTGCAGCAATCGGTACAATTTCGGATTTGGCAGAACTTACGGGAGAGAACAGATACATAGTCCGGTGCGGACTCGGCAGATTGCGCATAACAGATAATATGGGTTTAAAGGCATTGTTTGATGAGGCATCAATTGACCGTAACAGTATAACTGCATCAACAATAAGTTTTACGGTAGGTCCTATGCTCAATGCTACGGGCAGAGTTTCTACCGCACACACATCCCTTAAACTTCTGCTCAGCGAAAGCAGAGAGGAAGCGTCAGCACTTGCCGCGCAGATATATAAGGAAAACGAAAAGCGCAAGAGCGAGGAAAAGGCAATAACAGAGCAAGTCCTGGAACTTATAGAAAATTCACCCGTGAAGGACGACGGAATTATAGTAGTCAGCGGTGAGGGATGGCATCATGGAGTAATCGGCATAGTTTCGTCGAGGGTAACGGAGCGTTATTATAAGCCCTCTGTTATAATTTCAACCGACGGCAGTATCGGTAAGGCGTCTTGCAGAAGTGTCGAAGGGTTCAACCTTTTCGAGGCGATAAGCAGTTGCAGTGATGACCTTGTCAAATTCGGCGGCCATATTATGGCGGCAGGACTTACCATAGAACAAGATAAAATTGACCTGTTCAGACAGCATATAAACCAATATGCCGCACCGCTGCTTACAGAGGATGTGCTCACTCCCAAACTGTATATTGACTGCGAGGTTGATATGTCGGAGTTTGATGCAAAAAACATTTCTTCACTCAAAACCTTTGAACCTTGCGGAGTAGGTAATAAAACGCCCACATACTGTATATGCGGCGCGACTGTGAGGAATATTAAAATATCAAAAACCCACGCATTCTTAAATCTTGAAAAAGACGGGTATATTTTCACCGCACCGGCATTTAATATGGCAGATGAGTTTATAAACACCGGAACAGGTGATGTTATAGACATAGCGGGAACGCTCAATATCAATGAATTCAACGGCATCTCATCCCCCCAGATGATACTTAAAGACTGGCATTATGCCGATAGTTACAGTGTTGGCAGGGATGATGTTGTCGAGGTTTATAAAATGCTCTATACCTGCGACGGCACGGTTGACAGGGGATATATGAAATCCTTTTTACATAATGTCACCCCCCATAAGGCAGTTATATGTATGATGATTTTGGAGGAACTCGGCATTATATCCGATTTAGATGTTTGTGGCGAATCCATAGTATATACCGAGGGCGAGAATTTCAAAGGTAAAACAGACCTCGAAAAATCCCCCTTGTATATAGAATACTCACAGAAGGGAGGCAGTAAATATGGCAGAATCGTATGAAAAATTGTATGAACAGTTGTGCGAAATTCTCCATAAAAAAGGCACCAAAGTAAATTTCGAAATGGTAGAAAAAGCATATAACGTAGCAAAAGAGGCGCACAAAGAGCAGAAGCGTGTTTCGGGTATGCCTTATGTACTGCACCCGTTGAGTGTAGCCATAACGGTAGCGGAGATGGAGATGGACTGGCATTCTGTATGTGCTGCCTTGCTGCATGATGTTGTAGAAGATACCGATTATACTATTGAAGATATCCGCGATATGTTTGGCGAGAGTGTAGCCGAACTTGTAGACGGTGTTACAAAACTTGATAAAATTCAGTATAGCGATAAAGAAGAGCGTGAGATGGAAAACTTGCGTAAGATGTTCCTTGCTATGGCAAAGGATATCCGCGTTATCATAATCAAGTTTGCAGACCGTCTCCATAATATGACAACCCTTATCAGTATGTCCGAGGAAAAACAGAGGGAGAAAGCGCGAGAAACCCTTAATATATTTGCACCCCTTGCTCACCGCCTCGGTATGTATAAAATCAAATGGGAACTGGAAGACTTGTCGCTTAAATATATAGATCCCATAGCGTATTATGAGATAGTAGAGGGCATCTCCCAGAAGCGTCAGGAGAGGGAAGAGTTTATAGCCACCATAAAGGCAACCCTGCGGTCAAAACTGGAAAAACTCAATATTGATTGTGCAATAGACGGCAGACCGAAGCATTTTTACAGTATATATCGTAAAATGTTTACACAAAATAAAACTCTCGATCAGATATATGATTTGTTTGCAGTGCGGGTAATAACGGATACTGTTGCCGATTGTTATGCGGCGCTTGGTGCGGCACACGAGTTGTATATTCCTATGCCGGGCAGATTCAAAGACTATATTGCTATGCCAAAGCCCAATATGTATCAGTCTTTGCATACCACAGTTATTGGCCCTAACGGAATACCCTTTGAGATACAGATTCGCACCAGAGAGATGCACGCTGTTGCCGAAAACGGTATCGCCGCTCACTGGAAGTATAAAAACGGTGGTCAAGCAGATAAGAGTATGGACGAAAACCTTGCCTGGGTTAAGCAACTTCTCGAAATGCAGAAGGACGCCACGGACGAGGAAGAATTTATCACGTCTTTGAAAATTGATCTTTTTACGGATCAGGTGTTTGTGTTTACGCCCAAGGGCGATGTTATGAGTTTCCCTGCCGGTGCCACTCCGATAGATTTCGCATTCAGTATTCACAGTGCGGTGGGATGTAAGATGCAGGGCGCCAAGGTAAACGGCAAAATTGTGCCCCTTGATTACGCTATGCAGAACGGTGATATTGTAGAGGTTATAACCTCGTCGGCTATTCACGGGCCCAACCTTGACTGGCTCAAAATTGTAAAGACCAGTCAGGCGCGTAATAAGATAAATCAGTGGTTCAAGAAAGAAAACCGCGAAGCCAATATTATAAAGGGCAGAGAAGCCATTGAGAGAGAAATCAAACGTCAGTCCCTTACCGGCTATAACCTTATGAGAACTGAGTATATGGACCCCCTTATCAAGCGGTATGGATTTAAGACTTATGAGGATATGTTCTCAGCGGTAGGCTTTGGCGGTATGCCTGTAAATAAAGTTATTTCAAGACTCAAAGAGGAATACCGTAAAGATGTGGCAACCGATGATATATTGCCCGTTGATACTATTGAGATTGTCAAGAGCAGTAAAAAGAAAGCAAATAACAGCGGTATTGTTATAGAGGGTATTGATTCCTGTCTTATCCGTTATGCGGGTTGCTGTAACCCTGTACCCGGGGATAAGATTATAGGATATATCACCCGTGGAAGAGGTGTATCAATTCACAGGCAGGATTGTACCAATATTGCCAACGCGTATATTGACGAAGAGGAAAAGGCGAGACTTATTGATGTAACATGGGAAATCAATAAAGACGTTGCCTTTACGTCACATATCAAGATTGTTGCCAATGACAGAACGGGTATTGTATTGGATGTAACCAATGTAATAGCGGATATGAAAGTTCCTCTCAAAACCATTAACGCACGTGCTACAAAAGAAAATGTTGCCATAATAGAGATTTCTTTTGAGATTACCGACACTGAGCAACTTGAAAAGATAATTCATAAGTTGTCATCAATAAGCGGAGTAATAGAGGTTACACGAAGCACAAATTAAATACCGATGACGGAGTGGTTTTTTATGATATTGAAAACGTTGATGTTGGGACCTCTTCAAAATAATTGCTATATTTTAACGGATGAGCAGACGGGCGAGTCTGCGATATTCGACCCTGCCAATGATGGTGAGA
The DNA here is from genome assembly GCA_015068565.1 of Oscillospiraceae bacterium. Classification (GTDB taxonomy): domain Bacteria; phylum Bacillota; class Clostridia; order UMGS1810; family UMGS1810; genus SIG455. The sequence goes on from SVKG01000032.1 coordinate 8,456, forward strand.
AGATAGTAAACTTTATACAGGCGCAGGGTATAAAGGTTAAATATATAATCCTCACACATACCCATATCGACCATATAGCGGCGCTTGATTATGTTAAAAGGTATACGGGCGCACCTGTTGCCGTTCATAAAGCCGAGGCAGATATGCTCAATGATGATGAGGGTGTAATGGCATTTATTTTAGATACCCACGCCCCCCAAACGATATGCGATATCGCGCTGTCGGACGGGGATGAACTTTCCCTGGGCAAAAGTATTCTCAAAGTCATCCATACCCCCGGACATACCATGGGCGGAATATGTGTGCTTTGCGGAGATATCCTGATTTCGGGCGATACGCTTTTTAACGAGTCTGTGGGCAGAACGGATTTTAAAGGCGGAGATTATGCACAACTTGCGTGTTCGATTAAGGAACGCCTTTTCGTGCTTGACGATGATGTATCCGTTTACCCCGGTCACGGCCCGTCAACGACTATTGCGCACGAAAAACAGTTTAACCCCTTTTTGTGATTTGCGGAGAATACAGATATGAAGATTTGTCTTGTAAACCATAATGAGAGATATGCGGTATGTGAGATTGCCATGTCGTATTTTCCCCATACAAAGTTCGAGGATGTGACCGAACCGCCCGTCAGCGGTGATTATGTGGTGAGCGAACTTAAAAAAGACGGGGACACATACAGTTATATAACAACATTGAGTTACGGCGGCAGAACACAAACCAATACGGTTACTAAAAACGAATATAACAAAACATACTTCAAGCAGTCTTTTCATTACCTTGCAAAAGACCTCATAGGCGGATTTTTGCCCTGGGGTGTACTTACGGGCATACGCCCCGGCAAAATCGCCAGAGAACTTATTGAATCGGGATTGAGCCGCGCCGAGGTGGAGGACAGGTTTTTAACCCATTACCTTACGGATGGTAAAAAAGCAGACCTTGCCATAGAAGTTGCGGAAAACGAACTTCCGATACTCAAAGGTATGGATAAAAACGCAGTAAGCCTTTATGTAGGCATACCTTTTTGTCCCACGAGGTGTCTTTATTGCTCGTTTACGTCACAGTCAATTAAATTCACATCAAAATTTGTTGAGCCGTATCTCGAAGCCCTTTATAAAGAAATCGAGTACACCGCGTCAAAATTAAAGGAAACGCCATACCATATAGAAACGGTATATATAGGCGGCGGAACGCCCACATCACTTACGGCGGAGCAACTCGACGGGCTTATCAAAAAACTTCATACAGAGTTTGATATGTCAACTGTCAGGGAATTTTCCGTGGAGGCGGGTAGACCCGACACCATAGATGCAGATAAACTTTCTGCACTTTATGATAATAACGTCACCCGTATAAGTATCAATCCCCAGACAATCAACGATAAAACCCTCCAAATCATAGGCAGAAGCCATAGCGGAGAGGAATTTTTAAAAAGTTATCAACTTGCTCTTGACCACGGTTTCAAGAACATCAATACCGATATAATCGCAGGACTCCCCGGCGAGAGTACAGAGGATTTTTTAAAGACTCTGTCGTGTATAGAATCTTTAAATCCCGCCAATGTAACGGTACACACTATGAGTATCAAGCACGGCTCGTTCCTTGCGCGTGATTACGATATGTATAATGTTACAAGCGCCTCTGCCGTAAATGAAATGCTCGATATCACCTACGACCGTATGAAAGCGCTTGGCAAAAAGCCTTATTATATGTACAGACAAAAGAATATGCTTGGCAATCTCGAAAACGTAGGATACGCCGATAAGGGATATGAAAATCTTTATAATATCTACATAATGGAAGAGGTACAGTCAATAATAGCCCTTGGAGTGGGGGCGTCTACAAAAATTGTAAAAGGCGATTGTATAAACAGAGTTTTCAATGTTAAAGATGTTTATGAATATATAACCCGACACGATGAAATGCTCAGAAGAAAAGACTTAATTTTTAAATAAGGTGGTAATTTAGTTGTCACAGATAAAAATTATGCACATGGCAGATATACATTTTGGCAGACCGACCTCGGGTCTTGATGAGTCTAAACGGAATATCCGCAAACAGGAGATGCGCTCGTCGTTTTCTGCCGCAATAGATATGGCAAAAGAAAAACAGGTGGATGTACTTTTGATAGCGGGAGATTTTTTTGACTCAGCCGATACCGATAAAAGCACAGTTAATTTTATAAAGAACGAATTTGCTAAAATCCCTCATATTCCGGTGTTTATTTCACCGGGCAATCACGACCCGCTGGGCAGTGCATACAATATGCTTTGTGACGGGGAATGCGGTAATCTCACTGTGTTTTCAGCCGAGGGCGGATGTGTGGAAATTCCGGATAAAAATCTTGCGGTATACGGAATAGGTTTTGATAACGAAGTAGTAAATACAGGCATATTTAAAAATATAAAGGTAAAAGACAGTACAAAAATCAATATTTGTGTAGTCCATGGTGAACTTGCGGCAAACAGTGATTATAACCCCATAACAGAGTCGGACATCGCATATTCCGGTATGGATTATGTAGCATTAGGGCATGTGCATACATATTCCGGCATCAAAAAAGCCGGAGACACCTTCTATGCTTACAGTGGCACATTAGAGGGCGGCGGATTTGATGAATGTGACGAAAAAGGCGTTATACTCGGCACTGTGTCAAAAGAAAGCAGCAGTTTTGAGTTTGTAAGACTTAGCCGCAGATGTTACCGCACTGTTGAAATAGATGTTACAGATGCAAAAACCTTGCAGGATATAATTGTTATGGTAAAGGCTGCGGCAACCGATAAAAATGATTTGTATAAGATTGTTTTAACGGGACGCCGCCCCGAGAAAATCCCCGACGGTGTTATAGAAAATGAAGTTGACGCATTTTTTGTCAAAGTCAAAGACAGTACCCGCGGCGCGTATAATCTTGATGAACTTTCAGGGGATTATACTATTGGCGGAATTTTTGCAAGGAATGTTTTGCAACGTCTTGAAAACTGTGACGAAAGCGAAAAAGAAGATTTGATTAAAGCGGCAGATATTGTGTTTGATATTTTGTCTGAATAGAGGGTGACGGTAATGAGCGATTACAGAAAGCTTATAAATTCGTCTGTTCAATATGTAAAGGGCGTTGGCGAAAAGCGAACAGCCCTTTTTAACAAACTCGGGATATATAACGTGGAGGATTTGCTCCACTATTTTCCGAGGGAATACGAGGACAGACGCCATATATACAGTATATCCCGCCTTGCCGACGGTATGACCTGTTGCATCAAGGCACCTGTGCTTACCGTTGCGGCGGAGAGGCGGTTTAAGTATAATCAGGCGGTGTACTCCCTTTCTGTTGATGACGGCAGCGGCAGTATAAATGTGTTCTGGTTTTCTTCGCCTAAGTATAAACGTAAGTTTGAACGTGGCACGGACTATATTTTCTACGGCAAAGTTGTAAACAGGAACGGGTATCTGCAATTTGAACTTATAGAAGCGGAGATTGCGGATAAAAATGTCAGGACGGGTAAAATTCTGCCCGTGTACTCCCTTGTAAAGGGAATAAACCAGACAAACCTCCGTTCAATGATTGAGAGTGTTCTTAGCAAGGTTGACTGCTTTGAGGATTATCTTCCCGAGGATGTTGTGAGGGAAAATAATCTTATGAGTTATGATAAGGCGTTGCGGACCATTCACTTTCCCGATGATATGGATATGTTTGAGGAGGCTCGTCGCAGATTTATCTTTGAAGAACTTTTTGTACTTCAACTGTCCCTTAATTATATGAAAACCCGCCGCACCCATACCGGTGGACATATATTTAAAGATATCTCCTGCGGCAGAGAATTTGTAGATTCGCTTCCCTTTGAACTCACACCGTCGCAGAAGAGGGCAATCCGTGAAATCTGCGAGGATTTCCAGACGGGTAAGCCTATGAACCGCCTTGTTCAGGGCGATGTCGGCAGCGGCAAAACAGTTGTTGCGGCGTGTGCTATGTTTATAGCGGCTAAAAACGGATATCAGTCGGCACTTATGGCACCGACTGAAATACTTGCCTTTCAGCATTACGAAACGTTCAAAAAGTTTTTTGGCGATAAATTAAATATCGCTCTTTTAACAGGCTCCGTAACATCGAAAAAGCAACTGCTCACCGAGATAGAGGGCGGCAATTATGATATTGTCATAGGCACTCATGCCCTTATAGAGGATAATGTGACGTTTAATAATTTAGGCTTTTGCGTAACTGACGAACAGCATCGGTTCGGTGTCAGCCAACGGTCTAAACTCAGTGGCAAAAATTCTTCCTGCCATGTTCTTGTAATGAGCGCCACGCCCATTCCCCGCACTTTGGCACTGATTCTTTACGGCGACCTTGATATCACAATTATTTCCGATAAACCCGCCGGCAGACAGGATATAGATACCTTCTGTGTCAATAATTCAATCCGCAACCGTGCTTACGGTTTTGTGCGGAAGCAGTTGGAGGAGGGCAGACAGGGTTATGTGGTTTGTCCGCTTGTTGAGGAGTCCGAAACACTTAACGCCGTATCAGGCGTTCAGTTTGCCGAAAAACTCCAAAAAGATGTTTTTCCTGATTATAAGGTGGGTCTTTTGCATGGCAGAATGAAATCCGCCGAAAAAGATAACATTATGATGCAGTTTAAAAACGGAGAAATCAATCTGCTCGTTTCCACAACGGTAATAGAGGTGGGCGTTGATGTCCCCAATGCAAATATTATGGTTATCGAAAATGCGGAAAGATTCGGCCTTTCACAACTTCATCAGTTGCGGGGCAGGGTAGGCAGAGGCGATTATAAATCCTACTGTATACTTATAACCGATAGCCGTAACGATATGACCAGACAACGTATGGATACGATGACAAGCACAAACGATGGCTTTGTAATTTCACAAAAAGACCTTGAACTGCGCGGTTGCGGTGAGTTTTTTGGTACACGTCAACACGGTTTGCCTGAACTTAAAATAGCCAATCTGTTTACGGATATGGATATTTTAAAGGCTGCACAGCAACAGTGCGAAAAACTCCTTGACGAGGACCCGTTCTTAAAATCCGATAAAAACCTGCCGCTGCGCAGCAGAATACATCATATGTTTGCCAAGTTCGATGATGCTGATATATTCAATTAAAAAAAACGGAGATGGA
>SVKG01000033.1 GCA_015068565.1 Oscillospiraceae bacterium
CAAGGGGCAGTCTCGCGGAAACAACCGCAGTTTCGCCCGTATATTTTTTTGAAGATATTACAAGTTTCTTTTCAGCCAATGTTAACACCTCATTTAATCAAACATTAAAATTCAATTATACACATTATATTGTACTACAAAAGTTTACAAAAGTCAACATTGTATGCAAAATTAGTGTTTTTCATAAATTATTCAATTAATATAAAAAAGAACTCCCATCCATAGAAGCTCTTATTATATACCCACTAAGTATTCTTTATTTTTCCATTTTCATTACCAAGTTCACCATTATCACCATTCTTTATTCGTTTATCATTCACTGATTTAACTTATACATAATGTAAATTTTAAACAAAATATAATAACCCCATTAATATTATTTTAACTGTCTCGATAGATGTCTAAACTTATAACTTAATAACCCCCATATTTTTTATAAACTATGCGGGGTTATTTTATAAAACATGTATGAGGTTTTTATAATTTATGCATCAAACTTTGAAACGGTAAAGAAAAACCGCCTGTAATTTACATTGCAGACGGCTTTTCTTTTAATCAGTATAACCTAAATACTTATAAACTTCACCAACAACAAACGCTGTTTGAACATCACCAATTCTCTTGATAATATTAAGCATCCTTAAACTTAGTGCTCGTTGTTCATCATCCGTTAACCAAGGACTGATAATCTTACCTCGAATTTCATGTAGGTCTTTTTTCAACTCTTCAAGCAAATGCAATATATCGCCTGAAATATAAAGGCCATCCCTTGACATATCTTCAGGGCAATCTTCTTCGTCATCATAAAAACCGCCTTGTTCCAATAGGTCTCGAAGCTCATCATCTTCAACTTCTGGTGGCTCGCTGAAAAGACAATCTTTATACCCGTCAATATAGCTGTCTTCAAGATGAGAAGAACCCTCTGCCAAACCCCTGTCATATCCTTCTTCAAAGCCCTCTTGACACCCTGTTTTATAACCTTTCATCCATCCTGCGTTGTATAGTTGTTTTTCGCTGTTATTCAAAGAAACCATACTTACCTTTGGACAATCAACTACATTTCCACAATTAACAATTTTTTCGATATCTTTCATTATCTTTCACTCCTATTTTTATAATCTTCTCATCTATAACAAATGTATAATTAACAGGTCTAAACCCGATTATCTGTTCTTCACAATTTCAAGCTTATGTATTACCACACACTTCCCACAGGAACAAAACACCTGCATCAAACCGAAGTTTTTATAATGCACACGTACAGGCAACTCTCTTCTGCAATAAGGACATTGGAAACTTTTATATCTAATCAAATTACCCATTACACTCACCACCCAATTTATACCCACTATTTTTTCTTTTGACCAAATCATCAACTGCCGCAGTAAGTTCATCAATAGACTGACGTAAAGGTGTAATTTTCTCACTCACGCCTTTTTCAATGACATCTTCTATAAAAGGAGAAAGTGCTGTTGCCAGATTATAACTTTCTAACTCGGTTAATTTGCTGTTAATCTTAATATAATAGGTGAGTTGTAAAACATTTTCTTTAATATCCATTCATATCACCAGCCTTTAACTCATTACAGTTTTTCTGAAATCAAGGTTTTCTTGATTTCTATAACCTGCTTTTATTGCTGTACTCCAATACTTCAGAAAATCAAAGGGGAGAACCGACTTGTTGTGTTCTAATTTTGCATTTGCATCGGTTGTTACCAAACGCAAATTTTCTGGTCTGTTATCATCGTAAACACCGTTAATGTGGTCAAGAGAAAATATACTCAAAAAGTCCATAACAGCATATTTCATAACATCAAGCCCAAAAATTGATAAGGTGACCAACGTGTGATTAAGCATATGAAATGCAGATTGTTTTTTGGTGGTTGGGTCAACATCTTCTCCCAAACAGAAAGACAGCCACCCCATACCACCCTCAGACTTCTTCCTTACTTTACCTTGTTTTGCAAGCACACCGCAGAAACATTTTGTTGTGCGGTTGTATAACTTGACCAAACAACCATCGGTTAATTCTGCACACAGATAAGAATAGCCGCCATTATCAATTATGGTGAAATCGCTTACAGCTTTACCTTTTAACCCCTTAAAACTTGCAACTTCGAGTTTGTATACCTGTCCTGAAGATGGTTTTATATAAAAGATGTTGTTTTTCCCGAAGTATGTTAATTTGTCCATAATATACTTATTTTCACAAACTCCACCAATCTCCATATCCATCAAATTTTGCCACATTATGTATGCTGCATAAAATCGCCTATATGCTAAAGGATGAAGTATAACAATGGCATAAAACGCATATTGCAGCAAATTAAATATATAGTCATATTCAATGTATGGTGTTTTAAGCCAAAAATTTTCTTTATCCGCATTTGAATAAAAAGTTAAATTGTGATTGATATTTTGAACATATGTATTAAATTTTGTACCTTTTGTGCCATCACCCATAAATTCCGCTATTGCATCAGTATTGATGTTTTGCACTTTTTCAGAAGCAACTGCAATCAAAGTTGTTGCCGCATCATGAAACACTTTGAAATGACCTACAATTTCAGGCAGAGAACCTGTGAAGTCATGCGCCAAGCATTTTTCTTGTAAATCTTCGATGATATTGCTATTTGCAAATTTTTCTTTTACTTCTTCCATAAACTGAAAAAAATCTTTATGTTTTTCCAACTTAATCATATAAACCACCCTTATCTATTATTTTTTATAAACTGCGCAACAGAAATCTTTATCAATCCAGAAAGAGTTATCCCCATTTTCTCTGCTAATGCCTCATATTCTGCACGCTTTTCTTTTGATACCTTTATAGTTAATCGCTCAGTATTTTTTCTCATTTGAACTCACTCTCCAATATAACTTTTTATCATCCTGAACAAAAAATCTTGCTAAAATATTATAATTTTTTCTGTCCATAAGTTGACCTATACATGTCCTTTGTTCACTTTTCAAAAGGCCATTTGTGGTAAAAAAGAAAAAAGATACGGGAATGCTCGCCGCTTAGGCATTCCCGTATCTTTTCTTAAATTATAAAATTAGGAGGAAGAGGGTGGCTGTCAAATAGTAGTAAAAGGGCTTGGTCATAAATGATGCACACCTTTTGGAGTGATTTTGATACCTGTATATTATCCATGTAATATTTCAATCGCGCCCATTCTGGTTCGATTTCCGCGTATTTGTTATAACCCCTTATTACTGAACTTTTTACCGTTTCCAAAACCCATTTATCGAAAGACAGCATATTATTTTGGATTTTTCTTTTATATTGTGCATATTGTGTTTTCAGAACTTCTTGAACAGGATAGTGAAAAGTGTAGTCTGTCAAATTTTTATAATCATCAAAATCAAACATATCAATCCTCTCCTAAATTCAAAACGCCCATAATTTCATACGCTAAATTTTCATCCAAAAGTAAAGACCTCCAAGCTTTTGTCATTTCTGTAAAAGTGCCATAGCATACAAACTCATACTGTAGGTCCATAAGCTCATCAAAACCCTGCAGTATTGTTTTGTCAAACATCACTTTTTGAGCAGGTGTTAGGCTTTCCTTAAATGCTGTAATTGAATCCTGTAAGACTGCACTTAGTCTTTTATACTCCATACCTTTCTCAAGGGGATGCTCCTCTTTAACAATATTCAAAATATGGTCCTTAAATCGCATAAAAACACGTCCTTTTTTATAAATATTGGGTCTCATCTTACCGCGTTTGAAAAGAAAAGTCAACTTCAACAGAGATTACGGCAATAAAAAAGGCTGTATCAATATGATTTGATAATCATTTGATACAACCTATTTTTTAAATGTTAGGTGCTTTTTTCAACATATAATCCTGCATAAAATGGTGTCAAAATGGTGTCAAATGGTGTAGTCAACACCTTAAAAACCTTGATTTTATGCGGTTTATTTATCAAGCGGCTTCATTGTCGGGAACAGCAATACATCACGGATTGAATATGAATCGGTGAGCAGCATTACGAGTCTGTCTACGCCTATACCGAGGCCACCTGTGGGGGGCATAGCATATTCGAGGGCATTGATGAAATCATCGTCCATCATCTGTGCCTCTTCATCACCTGCTTCACGGGCTTCAACCTGTTTTAAGAATCTGCCCTTCTGGTCGATGGGGTCATTAAGTTCGGAGAATGCATTACCGTACTCTCTGCCCATAATGAAGAACTCAAATCTTTCGGTGAGTCTGGGGTCAGAGGGTTTTCTCTTGGCAAGAGGTGAAACCTCTACGGGATAATCAGTAATGAATGTAGGCTGTACAAGATTATCCTCTACCTTTTCTTCAAACGCGATATTTATACATTCGCCTCTTGTAGGGTTACCCTCAAATTCGATATGTGCTGCTTTAAGTGCGGCACGGGCATCTTCATCGGTTTCGATTGTGTTAAAGTCTATATTGCCGTACTTTTTAACCGCATCTATCATAGAGATTCTCTCCCAGCCTTTGCCGAGGTGGAGATCTGTGCCCTGATATGTTATATCGGTTGTGCCGAGCACCTTTTCGCACACATACACAAACATATCCTCGGTGATATCCATCATACCGTGATAATCTGTGTACGCTTCGTAAAGTTCAATGGTGGTAAACTCGGGGTTATGCTTGATACTCATACCCTCATTACGGAAGTTACGTCCGATTTCATAAACCTTTTCAAGACCGCCCACGATAAGTCTTTTAAGATAAAGTTCGGGGGCGATTCTCAGATACATCTGCATATCGAGAGTATTATGATAAGTAATAAACGGACGGGCTGATGCTCCGCCTGCGATTGTGTTGAGTATGGGTGTTTCAACCTCTATAAAGCCCTTGGAATCAAGGAACTCTCTGATATATCTTATAATACGGCTTCTTGTGATAAATGTGTTTCTAACCTCAGGGTTAACTATAAGGTCAACGTATCTCTGGCGGTAACGGAGGTCTGTATCTTTAAGACCGTGGAACTTCTCGGGCAACGGAAGAAGTGATTTGGAAAGCAAAGTAACCTCTGCTGCATGAATTGATGTCTCGCCTGTTTTTGTTTTGAAAACTTCGCCCTTGATACCTACCATATCGCCGATATCGAGTTTTTTGAACAGTTTATACTCTTCCTCGCCGATAGAATCACGTGCAACGTAAGACTGAATCTGACCCTCTCTGTCCTGTATGTGGCAGAACGACGCCTTACCCATAACACGCTTACTCATAAGACGACCCGCAACCGACACCTGTTTGCCTTCCAGCGTTTCGAAATTATCTTTAATCTCTACGGTGTTGTGGGTTTTATCATACCTGGTTATCTCAAAGGGGTCCATACCGTTATCTTGAAGTTCTTTAAGTTTTTCGCGGCGAACCCTTAAAATCTCATTTAAATCAAGTTCCTGTGGTGCTGCTTCTCTTGTGTTATCACTCATTTGGTGTATCTCCTTATTTGCTTATATCAAGAATCTTATACTGTACTATTCCACCCGGGGTTTCAATATCCACTGTTTCGCCCTTGGTACGGCCGATAAGTGCTTTGCCTATGGGGGATTCATCGGAAATTTTGTTTTTGTTGGGGTCCGCCTCGGTGGAGCCAACAATCATAAACGTCTCTTCCTCATCAAATTCTACATCAAGAACGGTAACCTTTGCGCAGATGCCTACAACATTGGTGTCCACATCTGTTTCGTCTACAATCTGTGCATTACGGAGCATCTTTTCAATCTCTACTATACGGATTTCCATTTTGCCCTGTTCGTCCTTGGCGGCATCGTATTCGGCATTTTCGGACAAATCGCCAAATCCTCTCGCAATCTTGATTTTCTCCGCTACCTCCTGCCGTTTGGTAACTTTGAGATATTCAAGTTCTGCCTCCAATTTCTTTACACCCTCAGGCGTGAGAATAACTTTTTTGGTATTCACTGCCATTTTTACGGTTCCTCTCCTTTTATTATATACATTTATATGTAATCAATATTTTATATATTATAAACATTTATATTCGTTTTGTCAACACAAAGATTTCAGGCATTTTTTTCTTGCTCCGCCAAAGAAAACCATTATCAGCACAAATATCCCCAGGATGCCGAAAAGTCTGTAAAGTTTATCCACAAGATTTGCAAATCCCAAAAGGCTGAACGGCACCGAAAATGCACATATCCCTGCTGCGGCGATTGAATTTTTAACAGAAAAACGCTCCTTTAAAAAGTTTAAAAATGCAAACCCTGACGATACCGCCGTGGTAATCATCGCCATATAAAGAACTGTTCCGTACATATACCGTGCAAAATCACCCGACTGCCTGGCAAGAAACAGCATCGGTACCTCTGCCCCTTCAAGGTGGTATCTGCCCCTCCACAGCACCTGCCACAGCACAAGACCCATTATCGCAAGAAATATTCCGCTCGATATCCCGCCAAACACGGCAACAGAGCGGGAGGTGATTTTATTTTTAAGCGGGAGCAGCACACCTATAAGGGTGACGGTGTTATAACTGACATACATAATTGCCGAGGACAGAAAGTTATCGGTTATTTTAATTTTTCCGCCACCCGCGAACGCCCCGGGGGATTCAAAAGTTGACATTATGCCGACAACAAAAATCCCGATTATTATAAGCGGCGTCATAACGGCGTTTACGGCAACCATTCCGTCAACACCTTTTAAAAACACAAAAAAGCACAGCCCCGCCATAAACAGTATGCCGTATATTTTATTTACAGAAAACTGCTCCGCAACAGCACCGCTGCCTGACACCATAACACAAAACGACGCCAACATAAACCCGTAGGATATCATCTCGATAACGGATACTGTACCCCTTCCTGCCACATCGGAAAAGTAACCGCGGAAATCGTCGATATCTGACACATATATCTTTTTAAGCACCGTATACACATAGGCAGAAAAAAGACCTCCGCACAGAGCAATCCCCACAGCACCGTATTTTCCGTAACGGACAAAAAAACTCATTATCTCCTGACCGGAAGCAAATCCCGCACCTATAACAGAACCCACACAGCACATAAATATACTCATTACACCGGCTAAATCATTTTTTGTCATATAAGCCAACCTCTTTTTGCATTTTATATATACATATTTCCGAAAACAACAAATATTCCTTGACAAAGCCGCAGTATTTATTTACAATTAAAGGGATTAACAAGGATGGAGGCTTTATCATGTTAAACACAGAAAAAACAATGGAAAAAATCGTGGCGCTCTGTAAGGGCCGCGGTATTGTATATCCCGGTTCGGAAATATACGGCGGACTGGCAAATTCATGGGATTACGGCCCGTTGGGTGTGGAGTTTAAAAACAATGTCAAAAAGGCATGGTGGAAGAAATTTATTCAGGAATCCCCCTACAATGTAGGTCAGGATGCCGCTATACTTATGAATCCTCAGGTGTGGGTTGCATCAGGACACGTTGGCGGTTTTTCAGACCCGTTGCTCGACTGCAAGGAGTGCAAAAGCAGACATCGCGCCGACAAACTTATCGAGGATTTTTATAATGCAAAAGGCGAAAGCGTTACTGCTGACGGTTGGAGCAACGAAAAGATGATTGAGTTCATCAAAGAAAACAACGTTGTATGCCCCAAATGCGGTAAACTTAACTATACAGATATCCGCAAGTTCAACCTTATGTTCAAAACTTTCCAGGGCGTAACAGAGGATTCTACATCAGAGATTTATCTCCGCCCCGAAACGGCTCAGGGTATTTTTGTTAACTTCAAGAGTGTTCAGCGCACATCGAGAAAAAAGATCCCCTTCGGTATCGGTCAGATAGGTAAGTCTTTCAGAAACGAAATTACTCCCGGAAACTTTATTTTCCGTACAAGAGAGTTTGAGCAGATGGAACTTGAATTCTTCTGCGCACCGGGTACTGACCTTGAATGGTTTGCATACTGGAAAGACTTCTGCAAAAACTGGTTGCTCTCCCTCGGTATCCGTGAGGAAAACATCAAACTCCGCGACCACAGTCCGGAAGAACTTTCACATTACAGCAACGCAACTACTGATATTGAGTTTATGTTCCCCTTTGGCTGGGGTGAACTCTGGGGTATTGCCGACAGAACTGACTTTGACCTTAAACAACACGCACAGCATTCAGGCGAGAACCTTGAATACACCGACCCCGTTACAAACGAAAAATACATCCCCTACTGCATCGAACCCTCACTGGGTGCTGACAGAGTGGCTCTGGCATTTCTGGTTGAGGCGTATGACGAGGAGACCGTCGGCGACGGCGACACCCGTGTTGTTATGCATCTGCATCCTGCTCTTGCACCCATCAAGGTTGCTGTATTGCCCCTTTCCAAAAAACTCGGCGACAACGCTAAAAAACTTTACGAAAAACTTGCCGCAAAATTCATGTGCGAATATGACGATGCAGGTAGCATAGGTAAGAGATACCGCAGACAGGACGAGATAGGAACGCCTTTCTGTGTGACCTACGACTTCGACTCTGAGGAAAACGGCACTGTTACAGTTCGTGACCGCGACACCATGGAGCAGATAACTCTTAAAATTGACGAACTTATCCCCTATATCGAAAGCAAGTTAGAGTTTTAAACACAAAAAATCACCGTTGATATCAACGGTGATTTTTTATTCCTTTACTATTGTCTTTTTCATTCCGTCAAAAGAAACTACTGTGTTTAAAAAAATCTCTCTTACCTTATCCGTATAATCTGACGGTTTTACAAGGGCGGGGCTGTAATGGGTGAGCCAGAGTTCGGGAACATCTGCCGCTTTGGCTATCTTAGCCGCATCGGTAAAGAGCATGTGATGTTTTTCGTCCATTTTATCACGCATTTCCTCGTCGCAGTACATACCCTCGCATATAAACAAATCCGAACCTCTTGCAAAATCCGACATCTCCTCAAAGGGACTTGTATCGGTACAGTATGTCACCTTAAAAGGCTCCCTCTCCCCGTCAAGCACCATATCAGGGGTATATATTTTGCCGTCTATCTCCACATTTTCGCCTCTGTGCAAGATTTTATAATATGTTACGGGAATGTTGAGCGCCGCCGCCTTTTCGGGGTTGAAAACGGGCTTTCTGCGATAAGTTACGCTATAACCCAGACAGGGAATTCTATGTCTTAAAGGCAGTGTTTCGATATCAAGACCTGCAATATTAAACTTTTCACCCTCTTTAAAGGAGAGTTCCTTTATGATTATCTCAAAGGGGAGTTTTTGTGCTATTACAAGCAGACTTGATACTATGTGTCCCACCCCTCTCGGTCCTGCTATCACAAGGGGTGTGGTTTTCCCCTGATTGCCAAGGGTAAGCATAAGTCCCGGAAGTCCTGAAATATGGTCAGCGTGAAAATGTGTTATAAGCAGACACTCCATACGGTTTACTTTGCAATCGGCAGAACTTAAAGCGACCTGTGTGCCCTCGCCGCAATCAATAAGCACTGCTTTGCCCATAACCTCTATCCAGCAACAGGTAAGGTACCTTCGTACCAAAGGGAGCATCCCGCCTGTGCCCGGCAGACAAACATCAACCATTTTCACACCTCCTTAAATCTGTTTTGTCATTTTGTCAATTCAAATCGTAGGGACAGATGCCCACATCTGTCCGTTGCGGGACATTTAAGAATATAACGTTCATTTCCTTTCACATATTGCTGTTCAATCAAGTTCGTCCCATCCGTACCAGAGGGGCATTCTTCTTTTATGTTCACTGCCGCTATGGTACCTTCTTATAATTTCCGCATCATGGGCGTGGGCGTTACCGTTTAAGATATACTCGTCAATTGCATTATACGTTACACCCATATCCGCCTCGTCGGTCTGGCCCTCATAAAGTCCTGCCGAGGGGGCTTTTTCTATTATCTCTTTCGGAGCGTCAAGGTATCTTAAAAACTCAAAAACCTCTCCCGCAGTAAGGTCGGCAATAGGATTAAAGTCACAGGCGCCGTCACCCCATTTGGTGAAATAGCCCATATAAATTTCGCTCCTGTTACCGGTACCGGCAACAAGTCTGCCCTCTGCCGCGGCAATAGAATAAAGTGTTGTCATACGGAGCCGCGGCGGAATGTTGATATCTGCCGAGCGGTTAAGTTCCGTTACGGAAGATACGGCGCCGATAAGCGATTTTTTAACCTCTGTAAGGTCTACCGTACGCGTTTCTATTTTAAACTGCTCCGCCACAAGATTGCCGTGGTCGGCATCTTCCTCGTAATTACGTTTGGAATCACAGGGCATTATAACGCCCACGGTATTATCACAGGCAAGTTTACACAGTATTCCTACCAGTGCACTGTCCTTGCCGCCGCTGTTGCCGAAGATGATACCGTTAGAGCCCGTTTTGGATACAAGGTCTTTTATAAATTCTACCCTTTGCTCCGTTTCGTATTTATAATCGCGCATTGAAATCACCCTTTTCTACTTCTTTATTTTACTATATCCAACCAACAAAAGTCAATTCAATAATTTGCATTAAAAAATCCGGTTTGTGATTACCAAACCGGATTTTGTTTATTATTACTCTACAACACTGGGTTCAAGTTTTGCGATAACCTTTTCCTCCAACTCAACGTCAGATTCGGCTACCCATTTTTCAATCTCCGCCATAATCTTGTTGATCATAAGGTTATTCTTCTCTGTGGGGAGGAGTTCCTCAATCTTGGCATCAGTAAGAACCAAAGGCTCTCTCTTGATAATATGATAACCGTAATCCGTGGTTACAATATCACTTACCTCGCCGACCTCCAAAGCAAACGCCGCTGTTTCAAACTCGGGCACCATCTCGCCTTTGCCAAACTCATAACCGTCGGGGTTGGTTTCGATTCCGGGGTCCTGTGTGTACTGATTCATAAGTGTATCGAAATCCTCACCGTTTTTGATACGGGTCTGAATATCGGCGATTTGCTCTCTCACAGCGGTGAGTTTGTCACCGGTGAGCGGTTGCTGGGTTGCCTCGTCAACAGTCATCAAAAGGATGTGCTTTGCCTTTACATAACCCTGTTTGATGCTCTCTTTGGCTTCTTCGTCTGTTACAGCCATAGATTCATCCTCAAACATAGCACCTGCCACAGTGTTTGCAAGATAAACTGATTTTGTCCAGTTTCTGAATGCTTCCTCTGTTGTGTTCATATATTCGAGTTCTTTATCAAAATCCGCTTTACTGCCGTACTGGGAAATCTCAGCGTTTATCTGTGATTCGATTTCAGCCAGTTGTTCCTCGCCCAGAGTTATGCCCTTCTCCTTGGCTTTCTGACCGACAACCATTATCTCAACAGCCTCTTGCAAAGCCTTATCCTTGGCTACATCAAGTGCTTTTTTACCTTCAATCTCAGTTGTTTCCCAAAAGGTCTTTATATCCTCGCCCTCGACTCCTGCCTCGGCAAGCATATTGCTCTGCATACGAACGTAATAAAGCATAAATTCGGCTTTGGTAAGTTTTTCTCCATTTACTGTGGCTACATAAGTATTATCAACAACGGTACATCCTGCAATAATACCGGCTATCAGACAAACTGTAATGAAAACCATAAACAATTTCCGTATATTCATAATGTTTCATCCTTTCATGTTATAATTACGTACAATAACGTATCTTAATTATACATTATAACACGAGTGCGGTCTTTATTTTGCAAGTTTTTGTAATACAATCTTAATATTAGAAAGCATAGGCTGTTCAAATCTGTATTTAAGTGACGGCACATCTCCTGTTCCCAGACGGATTCTGCCCTTGTATTCATTGACCAACTCCACTGCTCTCTGCCCGTCGGCACTGCCGTCGGATATAAATTCTACCGTATCGCCTTTTTGTACCACTTCGCCGATACCTGCCCTGCGGCATAAGCATTTTATATACGCCACATCAAGCAGATTCATAACAGGACGGGGAATATCGCCGAATCTGTCAATAAACTCATCGGTCACGTCATAGTAATCCTCGTCTTTTTCTATGGCGGAAATCTTTTTGTACATCTCCACCCTCTGCCACTCAAATTCTATATAATCCTCGGGGATATATGCATCTGCTTGAAGTTCGACTAAAACCTCCCTGCCCGTAGGGGTTTCAATGCCTTTTACATTATTGACCGCCTCTTCCAGGAGCATACAGTACATATCATAGCCCACAAGATTCATATTGCCGTGCTGCTCTTTGCCCAGGAGATTTCCCGCACCGCGGATTTCCAGGTCACGCATGGCAATCTTAAAGCCCGCACCGAACTCGGTAAACTCTTTTATGGCTTGGAGTCTTTTCTGCGCGGTGGCATCCAAAACCTTACTCCTCTCATAGGTGAGATAAGCATAGGCAAGGCGGTTAGACCTGCCCACTCTGCCCCTTAACTGATAAAGTTGGGAAAGGCCGAGTCTGTCGGCATTTTCTATGATAATCGTATTTACGTTGGCAACGTCAAGCCCTGTTTCTACAATGGTGGTACATACAAGAATATCCACCTCGCCCTCCATAAGGCTCATCATTATCTGTTCAAGTTGGGCTTCGCTCATTTTACCGTGTGCAACGGCGATGTTTGCATCGGGGAACATCTCTTTAAGTTGTACCGCTTTATGCTCTATACCCTCTACACGGTTAAAAAGATAATACACCTGTCCGCCTCTTGCCATCTCACGTTCTATGGCGTTGCGCAGGACTGCATCGTTTTTTTCAAGTACAAACGTCTGCACGGGGTATCTGTCCCGCGGGGGCTCTGTAAGCACACTGAGATCGCGCAAACCCACCATCGCCATGTGCAACGTACGGGGAATGGGCGTAGCGCTTAATGTCAGCACGTCCACATTGGTCTTTATCTCTTTAAGGCGTTCTTTATCATCTACGCCGAAACGCTGTTCCTCGTCTATTATAAGCAATCCGAGATTTTTGAATTTAACGTCTTTCTG
>SVKG01000034.1 GCA_015068565.1 Oscillospiraceae bacterium
TTTAATAAAGTAGCAGAAGATACCGGCGATAAATATACTATCGCATTTGTTTTTGCCCCGTTGTCTGCTATAACAAAAGTACGGGGTATCTCATCGGATACGTTTATAACGGCACCGTCATCCTCACTCAGTTGCAAAAACTGCCTTGTCCACTTTGATGTGGTGGTGTTATCCATATCAAATATTGCTATTATGTTTTTTTTAAGCAGAGAAACGTCTCCGCCTATGTGAATATACATTTTTAAATTTCTCCCGTTTTAAATTTTGAAATAAAGACTGTATACTACTTTTTTATTCTGCCGTTTTCTATTTCAAAATATTTACCGTGGGAGTTTAATTTGCCCACATCTGCATTTGTTAAGGTTATAATTACCTGCTTATCTTTTAATGTACTGAGCAGAAACTCCCTCCGAGCAGTGTCAAGTTCGCTCAACACATCGTCAAGCAAAATTATCGGATACTCACCTCGGGTATCGTTTACAATCTCGCTCTCGGCGGTTTTCATAGCAAGAACTATTGAACGCAGTTGCCCCTGTGATGCAAAATACCTTGCATTTTTGCCGTTTATTAAAATTGTCATATCATCTCTGTGGGCACCTTTGATGCTTGTGCCGGAGATAATCTCTTTTTCCATTACGCTTTCAATCTCTTTTAAAAATTCTTCTCTGCTGTCATATTTTTCGATACAGGGTTTGTAGATAAAACTGATTTTTTCTTTGTTTTCGCTTATCTGCCCGTAAATGTGGGAAGCATAAGCATCAAAAACTTTTATAAACTTATCCCTTACCTCACAGATTTTAGAGCCGTACTCAAAAAGTTTTTCGTTATAAATATCGAGTTGCCCGTCTGCAATCTGACGGCTTTTTAAAATATTGTTCTTCTGCTTCATCACATAGATGTAGGAAGATAAAAGTTTAAAGTAACCCGGTTTGTTTTTAGATAAAAAAGAGTCTATATAATCACGCCTGAGCGCAGGAGAACCCGTTACATACTCAATATCCGAGGGCATAAAAAGAACTGTATTTACAAGCCCTAAAATATCGCTCAGCTTTTCTACGGGAGAGCCGTTTATATATATACTTTTTTTAGTGCCGAGGTCTATCTTTTCGTAAACACTTTCGCCTTTTATTAAAAACTCCGCCGCAAGAGAACATCTTTCCTGCCCGAATTTTATAACATCTCTCTCTCTTAAATTGCTCTTGCAGGATTTGCCGTTTGTAAAATAATTTACAGCCTCTAAAAGATTTGTCTTGCCCTGTCCGTTTTTACCGTGAAAAATATTTAGACCATCACAAAACTCCACATTTTCAAATTCAAAATTGCGGAAGTTTTCTATCCTTAAATTTTTAATAAGCATAGTTTCACCTGCTTACCTTAACAGTAAAAGATTGTCCCTCATAATTCACTTCAACAACTTCGCCGTTGCCGTAAAGTTTTCTGCCGCGGCGTCTTTCTTCCTCTCCGTCAACAGAAACATAACCTTCCTGTACCAAAAACTTTGCATCTGCTCCGTTTTCGGCAATTGCGGCAAATTTTAAAAGTTGGTCAAGTTTTATATACTCACTCGTTATATTTATAATCTCCATAATGACTCCGTTATTATAATTGTCTCGGCTGAATTATATACAAGAAACTGTCACCCTCTGTGGGCATTATCTTGCAGGGGCTTTTTTCATCTTTAAATTCAAAGTAAATCTCGTTTGTATCAATAGCACGGATTGCATCTGTCAGAAGTTTTGCACCAAGCCCGATTTTTAGTTCGCCGTCAGTATCGACAGATATCTTGTCGTGAATCTGTCCTCTTTTTGTAAAACAGTCAATATTTAAAACGCCGTTCTTTATATCAAAAATTACGGGAATCTTTGGATCGTCATAATTTATTATAACTGATGCTCTGTCAACCGACTGTGCTATCTTTGGATATGCTGTTTTAAATTTAATTTTACTCTCTTTCGGGATGAGTCTGTCGTAATCTATAAACTCACCCTCCAAAAGACGTGTTACAACTGTTGTCCTGTCAAACTCAAACATAACCGCTTCGTCTTTAAGAGTAATTTTAACAATAGTTGAATCGTCTTTTAAAATCTTGTTAAGTTCTGCAAGAGTTTTTGCCGGAACAATAAATTCCATATACTCTATACCGGTGTCGGGAATAATCTGATTTCTTATAGCCATACGGTATCTGTTAAGACCCACAGCCCTCATACTGCTGTTTCTGATTTCAAATTTGATTCCGTTAAGAATTGGCATAGTGCTCTCTGCATCGGGAGCAAAAACTGTGTACTTTATAACATTTTTAAGGTCTTTTGAATAAATGCTTATACAGTTGCCGTCCTCCACTCTGTCCATCTGCGGAAATCCTTCTGCCGAAAGATAAAGCAACGAAAGTCTGACCTCTCCGCCAGAAATTTTAATCTCACTCTGGCTGACGGTCTCAAAAGTAATGGAACCTTCGGGCATACGTTTTACAATATCTGCAAAAATTCTGCCGTCAATAACCAATGACCCTTTTTCCTTAACGGTTGCTTCCGAAAAGGTTTCAAGGCTGATTTCGTTATCCGTTGCAAAGAACGTAAGTTCTTCACCGGCATCGATTTTAATACCCCTTAAAAGTTCCTTTACATTGGCCGGATCTGCGGCCTTTGAAACAGTATTAAGACAACTTTCCAAAATATCCTTATCACAAACAAATTTCACGGCAATTCTCCTCATAATTTATTGTTTAAATTATACCATTTTTTTAAAAAAAGGTCAATGTTTTTGACGTAATTTTTCGGCTTTTTTGTTATCATTTTTGTTACAGCAAAAGCCCTTTTATATAAACAAAAATATAATAATAATTATTTATATTAAGTAACAGTAGCAGTAGGGGCGTGGATAACAAGGAAAACCTTTATCACACTATATTTTTCAAGGGTTTTTAATCTATGATAAAGCGTTGATATTTTTACCTTAAAAAAACTGTTGTGTTAATAAAAAATTTACATAAATTGACATCACATTTAATCCTCGTGGATAGTGGATAAAAAAACGCGATTGATGCTTTTTAAAAAAACATTCAATCGCGTTGAAAAACAAGGGAAAAATACCTTTAAATTTTATCCACATGGATTATTTTTCCAAATCGTCTAATATGTTGCTTACCGTTGCATGGGTTTTTGAATTTGAAACCAGATCACTCTCAATTTTGCGTATACCGTGGATAACTGTGGTATAATGCTTGTCCCCCAAAATGGCTCCGATGGCAGTCTGTGACAGGTCTGTGAGTTCTTTTAATATGTACATTGCCACCTGACGTGGATAAGCCACATCGTTTGACCTTTTCTGTGACTTCAAATCCGCTATTTTCAAGTTGTAATGCTTTGCCACGGTATCGAGGATAAGTTCAGGAGTGATATTCTTTTTCTTTTCCAATTTAAAGTCCTTCATCACTTCCTCAACCAGTTGCAGAGTGATCTCTTTTTTCATAAGTTGCTGGTAGGAGAAAATCTTTTTCATAACTCCTTCCATCTCGCGGATGTTGGATGTTATGTGTGATGCAATATACTGGTATATATCGTCTTTTATAAATATATTATAATTCTGTGCCTTCTTTTTAAGTATCGCAATACGTGTTTCCAACTCCGGCATCTGTATAGAAGCCGTAAGTCCTGATGCAAAACGGTTTATAAGTCTGTCTTCCAGATGGTCAAGGTCTTTCGGCGGTCTGTCGCTCGATACAATAATCTGTTTGCCCGACTGGAACAGTTCATTAAATGTATGGAAAAATTCCTCTTGTGTAGAGTCTTTTCCGCACATGAACTGAATATCGTCAACCATTAAAATATCCATGGTACGGTATTTTTGACGGAACTGCTCTGTATTTTCGTCACGGATAGCGTTGATAAGGTCAGTTGTAAATTTTTCGCTCGATACATACATAACCTTTTTATCGGGCGAATTTGCCAGAACATGATTGCCGATAGCGTGCATAAGATGAGTTTTGCCAAGACCTACACCCCCGTAAAGGAAAAGGGGATTGTAAAGACTTATTGACTTTTCCGCGACACAGTAACATGCAGCGTGTGCAAACTCGTTAGACGGGCCCACAACAAAAGAATCAAAAGTATAGTTGGAATTAAGATAACTTTTAAAATTCTGCGTCTGCGCCTGATTAAGATTAGATGTACCTATGCTGTAATTTTGCGACGGCATCTCCGAAGACAGAAAAATAACAATATCGTCTATATTGAGGTCTAAGTATATAAATGCATTCTTAATAAGGTCGGAAAACCTTTTAGAAATCATCTCCCTGTTAATCTGAAAAGGAACTTCAATAGTTAAAACATCGTCTTCGTATTTAACGGGGATAATGGTTTCAATCCAGGTTTTAAAAGTAACAGCCGGAACCTCAGGACGTATAATTTCGATT
Source organism: Oscillospiraceae bacterium (assembly GCA_015068565.1). GTDB lineage: Bacteria > Bacillota > Clostridia > UMGS1810 > UMGS1810 > SIG455. The sequence goes on from SVKG01000034.1 coordinate 4,412, forward strand.
ACTTCTGTCCAGATATCTGAAAGATTATCTGCTAAATTATACATAATAAATCTCTTCTTTCTCAATATATTAAAAAAGTAAAAATCAAAGTGGGGTTTTTCTATTATAACAAAAAAATTTTTCTTTTACAAGGACAAATTACACAATAAAAAAACAAAATGAATAATAATTTAGACAAAAATACGAATAAAAGGCACGATTGAGGGAAAAATAAAGGGTATACTGACCAAAATTTGAAAAACATTCTTTTTTATAAAAAAAAGTGTTGACAAAGCAAACCAAACTTGCTATAATTTTAGGAGTCAGCCGGCGAAAGGATTTTTGATTGTTCAAAAACCACTGTGCGGGTGTAGTTCAATGGTAGAATCTCAGCCTTCCAAGCTGATTGCGTGGGTTCGATTCCCATCACCCGCTTAAAAATGCTTTTCGGCTATATAGCCGTATAAAACATGCGCCTGTAGCTCAGTCGGATAGAGCAACTGCCTTCTAAGCAGTAGGTCGGGGGTTCGAATCTTCCCAGGCGCGTTTGCTTTTACAAATATACGGTGGGTATAGTTTAGTTGGTTAGAACGCCGGATTGTGGTTCCGGAGGTCGTCGGTTCGAATCCGACTACCCACCCTTAGCAATATACTGTAAGGCACGGGCAAAGCGAGTAGGAAAAGTCAAAATTGCCTTTTGTTTAGATATTGGGCTGTAGCCAAGTGGTAAGGCACCAGACTTTGACTCTGGCATTTCGTAGGTTCGAGCCCTGCCAGCCCAGTTTATTTTTTCAAAAAAAAGTATTGGGATATAGCCAAGTTGGTAAGGCACCGGATTCTGATTCCGGCATTTCGGAGGTTCGAGTCCTTCTATCCCAGTTTATACGGGCCGCTAGCTCAGATGGTAGAGCACTTGACTTTTAATCAAGTTGTCCGGGGTTCGATTCCCCGGCGGCTCATTGAAAAAAGCATCAATCTTGATACAAGATTGGTGCTTTTTTCAACGAAATAAATCCTTTCAGGATTTGTGAAATGCACTTCGTGCGTGAAATATTGCTTCGCAATGTGAAATACGCCTTTCGGCGTGTGGATTTATTTCATTTCACAGAAAACGAAGTTTTCTATTTCACAATTTCTGCAAGAAATTATTTCACATCAACGAAGTTGATATTACACTAATAGACAATACAAAGGATTTGTGATATACTAACTTAAAGGAGTTGCTATGTTATGGCTGAATCAAAATTACGGAATTTGTCAACAGATTTTGCTGTTAAAGTCATTAAAATATGCGAAAATATCAAAGGTCATTATTCTTTGACGAACCAACTGGAACGAAGCGGAACTTCAATAGGAGCAAATATTCACGAAGCAAACTATGCTCAAAGCAAGAATGATTTTATTTCCAAATTACAAATAGCCTTAAAAGAATGTTACGAAACTGAGTATTGGTTAGAACTGTTTGTTAAATCAGAACTGTTAAATCGAGATACAGCAAAAGACATATATAATCAATGTGGTACAATTCGTAAAATACTCATCTCTTCAATCAACACCGCAAAGCAAAATAATAATTAAAATCTCCCTCTTGAACATATCTCGTTTAAGGGGGAGATTTTTATTGCGCTTTCTCTATAATTCCGCCGCCTATGACGGTGTCGCCGTTATAGAAAACTACCGACTGTCCCGGTGTTACTGCTCTTGCTTTGTCTGCAAACTCTACCCGCACACCGCCGTCTGCGGGGTATACAATGCCTTTGTAGGTTTTGTTGCCGTAACGGACCTTGCATTCCGCCTCAAAAGGCTCTGCGGGGCGGTCAAAGGGTATAAAATTAGTACATACCGCATAAAGGGATTTTGAATATTCCTCTCCTGCCTCACCTAATATAACGCGGTTTGACTTAGCATCAACCTTTACCACAAACATAGGTTTGCCAAAGGCAATTCCCAGACCTTTCCGCTGACCTACGGTGTAGCGGTGTATGCCCTGATGTTTGCCCAGTATGTTGCCCTTTGTATCGACAAACTCACCCGATGGTGGCAGTTTATCGGCATTATCCGTTAAAAATCTTATATAATCATTATCCTCAATAAAGCATATCTCCTGACTGTCGCCTCTGTCTGCGGCATCGAGCCCTGCCTTACGGGCAATGTCACGAACCTGCTCCTTTGTAAGCGATTGCAGAGGGAACACCGTCTTTTTAAGTTGCTCCTGCGACAGGGTGTATAGCATATAGGACTGGTCCTTTTCTGTGCAATCGGCTTTTTTAAGCAGATACCTTCCGCCGTCCGGGACGACTTTGGCATAATGCCCCGTGGCAATTAAGTCAATCCCCATCTCCTCCGCCGCGTCAAACATAGCACCGAACTTTATGCAGCGGTTACATTCAACACAAGGGCTGGGCGTTCTGCCGTGGAGGTATTCGGTGAGGAAATTATCTATCACACTGCGCTTGAAAATGTCTTTCATATCCAGAACATGGTGTTCAATACCCAACTGTGCGGCGGCTTTCCTTGCGCTTTCAACGATACTGCCGTCACTTTCGGGCAAAAGGTCGAGCGTTGCGCCTACCACATGATAACCCTGCTCCTTTAATATATATGCCGCAACGGTAGAATCCACACCGCCGCTCATACCAAGCAAAATTTTATCCATAGCAGCGCACCTCCCTTTTTTAATATATTTAAACTATACCATCTCCCCGCAAATTTGTAAAGTGTGAATAATAATCCGCATCAGGGAAAAAATAACAGCACAAGGAGGGATTTTGTGGCGATTTCTTTTGTTCGTACGCTTATACTGTATGTTCTGGTGGTGGCGGCACTTCGCATAATGGGTAAACGTCAGGTGGGTGAACTCCAACCGGGCGAACTGGTGGTTGCCATTATGATATCCGACCTTGGGACTATCCCTCTGGCAGATACAGCACTGCCCCTTGCGGGAGGGATAATACCTATCCTAACTTTAATAGGCGCAGAACTTCTCCTGTCGATATTATCGTTAAAATCAGAGAAAATCCGCCGCATTTTCTCCGGTTCGCCGTCGGTTATAATAAGAAACGGCGAACTATGCCGCAAAGAGATGAAGAAAAACCGATACAGCCTGGAAGATCTGGCAGAGTCACTGCGGATGAAAGATATTTATAATATAGATGATGTCTATACGGCTATACTTGAAACCAACGGCTCACTGTCGGTTATACCAAAATCCGATAAGCGCAGCCTTAAAGCAGAGGATTTTAATCTGCCCTATGAGCAGGAAACACTGCCCTTTGTTATTATTGCAGACGGTAAGGTGTACAAAAAACACCTCAAAGAGGCAGGTGTTGACGAGAACTGGCTCAAAAAGACCTTGAAAAGCCATAAAATTTCCTCGCCTGAGGAGGTTTTTCTCCTTACGGCAGACTCGGACAAAAACACTGTGATACAACTGAAAAACAATAAGTAGGTGAACAATATGGCAAAATCTGTTGCAATATGTGTTTGTATAGCGTTGATTGTGGGTTCGGCATCTGCCCTGTCGGCAGTTTATATAAAAAACACGGCGGAGTATATGTCGTCTTCGCTGGAAGATGCAGTGGAAGAAAAAGACATCGAAAAACTTTCCGCCATATTAAAAGAAACGGAAAAATACTGGGAGCGCAGAAAGGAAACCCTCATGCTATTAGTAAGCCACCGCGATGTGGAAAATGTGTCACTGGCTCTGCTCCGTGCAAAGGAGCGGACATCTGCCGGAAGAAGGGACGATGCGGAGCAGGAAATCAAGACGGTGATATTCCTTGTAGAAGAACTTTACGAACGCGAAATCCTATCGTTGGGAAATATTATATAAAAAACGGCCACAGCGATGCTGTGACCGTTTTTTATATATTTGAAGGCAGTGTCGTCACACAACCTTCCAGATGCCCCGTATAGTTAAACAATGTTATTTCAGGGATATTGCACCCGTCGGTAAACTCTGCCACTGTAACAGACGCGTTTGCCGCCCAGGGCACATTTTGAAGATCGCCCATATCAAGACCCTGCCAACGGCAGAGGAGTGTGCGTATAGGCGTACCGTGGATTACTGCGACAATCGTTTTGCCTTTGTTATCTTCAACAATACGGCTGATGCCGTTTTGTACTCTGTCCGCAAGGTGTGCAACACTTTCTCCCCCTGTGCAGACTGCATTGCCGAAGTCTGTCATCCACACATCAAAATCTTCTGGGTATTTGTCTTTTATACTGTCAAAAGGCATACCGCCCCACAGACCGCCGTTTATTTCGCGCAGGTCAGACTCTTTGTGCACACACATACCCTTTGCCTCCGCAAGTGGCAGAGCAGTATTGTACGCGCGTGAAAGGTCGCTGGAATAAATTTTGTAAATATCTGTCTGAACAAGGTAGTCGCGCAAAAGTTCCGCTTGTTTTACGCCCGTATCTGTAAGGGGTGCGTCTTCAAAGCCCGTAAAGGTGTTGGTGCGGTTTCCTGCGCTCTCGCCGTGGCGTACCAGAATAAGTTTGGTTTTCATTGTGTGTTAAACCCCTTTGCTTTCTGTTTCCTTTATTCTGTACGAGAGAGTCATTATAGAATCGCTCAGATGCACATTCTCCACAGCAACGCCCTCCGGCAGACAAAGTTCACAGGCAGAAAAATTCCAGAACCCTCTGATGCCGAGTGCGACCAGTCTGTCTGCCACACCCATAGCCGCATTTTTCGGCAGTGCAAGAACAGCAATGTCGGGTTTGTTTTCTTTTATAAACGAGTCGATTTCGTCCATACTCTTAACGGTAAGGCCGTTGATTTCGGTGCCGATGGCGTCGGGGTCAATATCGAATATACCGCACAGATTAAAACCCCGAGTCTTAAACGTGGAGTGGTTTGCAATGGCGTGGCCGATGTGTCCTGCGCCCACTATAATTGAGGTATACCCCTTCTCTAAACCTAATATGAGTCCGATTTCGCCGTGGAGAGTTTTAACATCATACCCGTACCCCTGTTGCCCGAACCCGCCGAAGCAGTTTAAATCCTGACGTATCTGTGACGCCGTAACGGACATAAGAGTACTCAGTTCCTTGGAAGATATACGCTCCGTATTTTTTTTGATAAGGTCGCCCAGATAACGGTAGTATCTTGGCAGACGTTTTATAACAGCAGGTGAAATGCTTTTGGTTTTCATAATCTATCACCTTATAAATTTATTTTATTCTGTATAATGCTTTTGCATTGTTTGTGGTAATTTCAGCAATATGCTCAACCGTCGTGCCGCGGATTTCGGCAACTCGTGCCGCCACATCTTTCACATAAGCAGACCAGTTGCGCTCCCCTCTGTGCGGCTCCGGTGCAAGGTATGGGGAGTCGGTTTCAATAAGAAGCCTGTCGTCGGGTACAAATTGCGCAACTTCTAAAAGCACACGGGCATTTTTAAAAGTAACAGGCCCTGCAAAGGAGATATAATAGCCCATATCGAGGAAAATCTTTGCGCTCTCCCGGCTCCCGGAAAAGCAGTGGATTACCCCTGCGGACACGGGATTTTCCTTGCAGATTTTGATTGTATCCTCAATAGCATCCCTTGAATGTATAACCACCGGCATATTAAGGTCACGCGCAAGTTTCATCTGTTTTTTAAACCAGAACTTCTGTGTATCTCTCGGTGAGTTGTCGTAGTAATAGTCAAGCCCTATCTCGCCTATGGCAACGGCTTTCTTCTCTCGGGCAAGTTCGCGTATTTCGGCTAAAACGCCATCCGTCATACTCTTTGCATCGTGTGGATGAACACCCACCGCCGCATATATATGGTCATACTTTTTTGCAAGAGCAACGGATGCTTTGCTCGATTTTAAGTCGGCGCCGATATTGGTTACAAACCCCACCCCAAGCGCGGGGAGTGATTCTATAAGTTGATTTCTGTCAGCGCTGAAACGGTCATCGTCAAAATGTGCATGACTGTCAAAAAACACAGGATTTTCCATCACGGCCACAGCAACTCTTTTCCGCCGATAAGGTGAAAGTGCAGATGCCCAACTGTCTGTCCGCCGTCTTTGCCGCAGTTGTTGACAATGCGGAAACCGCTTTCGTCAACGCCCATAATCTTTGCGATTTTACCTGCACAGGCAAAAATGTGGGCAACAATACCAGAGTTATCATCATTGAGTTCCATAGCGGATGCTATGTGGGTTTTGGGTATTATAAGCACATGCACCGGCGCTACGGGATTGATATCTTTGAAGGCGCAGATTTTGTCATCTTCATATACGAAGTTTGAGGGGATCTCCCCTTTTGCAATTTTACAAAAAATACAGTTTTCCATATCCATTTTCCTTTCTTATTAAAAGCAGATGGGATTATATGCCCATCTGCCCGATGTTATTTTATCTGATTTGCGATAATCTCAAATGCTGACTCCAACGCCTTATCCACGCCGGAAGCATCGCTGCCTCCCGCCTGTGCAGAGTCGGGTCTGCCGCCGCCTTTTCCGCCTACAAAGGCAGAGATTTCTTTAACAATATTACCGCAGTGAACACCTTTTTTAACTGCATCGGCAGTTGCCGCCGCAATAAGGTTTACCTTGCCGGAGGCTACAACCGCAAACACAACCGCTGCCTCTGCAATGTCGGATTTAAGATTGTCCGCCATTTTACGGGCAGTGTTTACATCAATATCTGCAAATGCACCGCGGAAAAGTTTTACCCCGCCGACTTCAACGGCTTCGCTCTTGATTTTGTCAAGACTGCCACCTGCCATTTTTTCTTTAAGTGCGGCAAGTTCTTTTTCAAGTGCTTTAATCTCTGTTTGTGCAGATTCAATCTTTGCAACCGCGTCTGCGGGAGCGCATTTGAGCGCAGAGCAGATACCGGCAATAGTGCCCTCGCAGTTTTTGAGTTTTTCGAGTACGCCGAGAGAGGTAATCGCCTCAATACGTCTTATACCTGCGGCAATACCTGTTTCGGACACAATCTTGAAAAGGCCTATCTTTGCTGTGTTGTCTACGTGAGTTCCGCCGCAGAGTTCTGTGCTGAATGAGCCCATCTCAACCACGCGTACCACATCGCCGTACTTTTCGCCGAAAAGCGCCATTGCGCCTTTTGCTTTGGCATCGTCAATGCTCATCTCTGTGCAAGATACGGGGAGCGCGTTTGCAATCTCTTTGTTAACTATCTCTTCAACCTGAGAGAGTTGCTCGGCAGTAACCGCCTCGTAGTGCGAAAAGTCAAAACGTGCTCTTTCGCTGTTTACAAAAGAACCCGACTGCTCAACGTGAGTGCCTAAAACAGTGCGCAGTGCTTTCTGCAAAAGATGTGTCGCAGAGTGGTTTTTCTCTGTTGCATATCTTAAAGATTTGTCAATTTCAGCCTTAACGGATGCACCTGTGGAAATTGTGCCGGACACAACTTTACCTATATGGAGCATCTTGCCGTCGGGGGATTTTTTTGTATCGCAAACTTCAAAGATGCCGCCGTCACAGGAGATTGTACCTCTGTCGCCCACCTGACCGCCGCTTTCGCCGTAGAAGGGAGTTTCGTCAAGTAAAACAGTAACAGTTCCGCTTGTTGTATCTGCTGATGCAATTTCCTCCGTGCCGCTGATTATAGCACAGATTTTAGTGTCGCTCTCGGTTTGGGTATAACCTGTAAACACGCCGGGGCATTTGGCATAAACTTCTTTTAACCCGTCATCTTTCCACGCTTCCGCCTCACCGTTGCCGCGGCTGTCTCTTGCTCTCTGTTTCTGCTCTGCCATGCACTTGTCAAATTCTTCGCTGTTTACTTCCAGCCCTTCCTCGCTCAAAATATCAAGAGTCAAATCAAGCGGGAAGCCGTAGGTGTCATAAAGTCTGAATGCATCAGCACCGGAGAGAGTCTTTTTACCCTCTGCCTTCATAGCCTCAATGTATCCGCCAAGGATAGAAAGTCCGTCGTTGATAGTTTCGGCAAAGCGGTTTTCCTCTATCTCAATCATCTTTTTGATGTAGTCGGCTTTTTCGGTAAGTTCGGGGTACTCGGTGATATTCTCTTTTGCAACTGTGTCAACCACCTTGTAGAGGAACGCGCCCTCAATACCCAGCAGTTTGCCGTGACGTGCCGCACGGCGGAGCAGTCTGCGCAGAACGTAACCTCTGCCCTCGTTGCTTATCTGTACGCCGTCTGCAATCATAAATGTGGTAGAACGTATATGGTCGGTAATTACGCGGAGAGAAACGTCGGTATCTTCACCCTCGCCGTATTTAACGCCTGAAATCTCACTGATTTTGCCCATAATGTTGCGCACGGTGTCAACCTCAAAAAGGTTATTAACACCCTGCATAATACAAGCAATACGCTCCAAGCCCATACCCGTGTCAATGTTTGGGTGTGCAAGTCTGTTGTAGTTGCCGTCTTCGTCTTTGT
>SVKG01000035.1 GCA_015068565.1 Oscillospiraceae bacterium
GCTGTCAATAGTAATCTTATTGCCCATTGACCAGTTGGGGTGATTTAGCGCATCAGAAACCGTTACATTTTCAAGTTGTTCAGAAGTTTTCCCGTAAAAAGGTCCACCGGAGGCAGTGAGAATGATTTTTCGGATTGCTCCCCTGTCCTCTCCGTTGAGGCATTGAAAAATGGCGCTGTGTTCACTGTCAACCGGCAAAAGGGAAACATTGTTTTCTTTGCACAGAGGAATTATAATTTCTCCGGCGGTAACAAGGGTTTCTTTGTTTGCCAATGCAATATTTTTCTTTGATTTAATAGCCTCGACTGTAAGTTCAAGACCGGCATTTCCAACAATTGCAGTAAGTACAGTATCACTTTCATCAAGTGTTGCCGCCTCTATCAATCCGTCGTACCCTGCGCTCAGTTTTACAGGCAAATCAGCAACAGCGGATTTAAGTTCACTGTAACGGTTTTTATCCGCCACACAAGCAAAAGTCGGTTTGAACTTTCTAATTTGTTTTGCAAGTAAATCTACGTTTGAGTTGGCAGTCAGCGCCGTAACATTTAAGTTGCTGTTGCTTTCTATAACTTCAAGGGTCTGAGTTCCTATGGAACCGGTTGAGCCAATTAACGATATATTTTTCATAACTACCTCTTATAACTACCTAACCAAAAATCGGGAATAAAGTAATAAAGTAATATACAAAAGGTGCAACAACTATAACCGAATCAAACCTGTCCACAATACCCCCATGACCGGGAAGTAAGTTACCGAAGTCTTTAATATTGTATTCCCTTTTGATGCAAGACGCCGCCAAATCACCGAACTGTGACAGCACAGAGCCAAGAGCACCAAGAATTATTACATTTATGTAGTTTACTGATTTTCCGGCAAACAATGCACATATTATACCGAAAATCACCATAAACACTATCCCGCCAAGCACTCCACCAATTGCACCTTCAACAGTTTTTTTAGGGCTTACAGCGGGAATAAGTTTGTGTTTTCCAAAAAGCATACCAAAGGTATATGCCATAGTGTCGGAAAGCCATGCGATAATTACAGGCGCCCATATAAGAAAATATCCCTCGGGAAGATTTCTGATCAAAATAAGGTGCGACAAGGAAAGCCCTGCATACACAGTTGAAACAAAACTTGAAGAAACATCTGCAAAAGTCGTTTTCCCATGGGTGAGCACCATATAAATCATAAGCACTCCCAAATATGCAATAAGGGTCAATATCCATGCCTGAGGGGTAATTTTACCCGCAAAGTTAAAGGTGATACAGGAAAGCAGAATAGCCACACCTGCCGCGTATCCAAAGATGGTTAATGGAATATTATTCTTAAAATATCCCAAGGTGGAATAAAGTTCTGTCAATGCAATAATTACAATTGCAGATACTATAATCCACAAAAACGCATTATAGGGAGACAGCAATACAAGACATGCCAATGCGCCACCGCCAATACCAATAATCAATCTGTCTTTAAGCATATCAAACACCCCCAAAACGTCTGTTGCGTTTTTGATAATCAGCAATCGCTCTGTTTAAATCTTTTGTGGAAAAATCCGGCCAGTTAACATCGTCAAACCACAATTCACTGTATGCGCTTTGCCACATAAGGAAGTTGCTTAATCTTCTCTCACCGCTTACGCGTATAAGCAGATCGGGTTCTGGGCATCCCGTCGTATACAAATTATCGGACACCACTCCCTCGTCAATTTCATCCACAATAAGTTCTCCGTCACAGATTTTTTTTGCGATTTTTTTGACCGAGTTCACCAGTTCTTCTCTGCCGCCATAATTTAATGCAATATATAATGTCAAACCGTCATTTTTTGCAGTGGCACTTTCAACGACATTGATTTTATCAAGAATTTCGTCAGAAAGCCCGACTTTGGTTCCAATGATACGAATACGGATGTTGTCATCACCAATAAGTTTTTTATAATTATCCAGATATTCGCCAAGGAGTTCCATAAGTGCGTCTACTTCCTGTTGTGGGCGTTTCCAGTTTTCCGTCGAAAATGCATAAACAGTAAGGTTACGGATACCAAGATTACCTGCATAACGGGTGATTTTTTCCAATGTTTTTGCTCCGGCTTTATGTCCGGCTGAACGCGGCAACCCGCGTTTTTTGGCCCATCTTCCGTTTCCGTCCATTATTATTGCTATGTGGTTGGGAAGATTGTTTATGTCAATTTTATTATTTTTACTCTTTTTAAAAAACATAATATCTAAATATGACATACGAGGCCCGTCCTCTAAAAGAGAACCGACCTCTGTATCATTCCTTTCGGATATTTTTAAACTTCAAGTACTTCTTTTTCTTTCTTGGCAGTAATTTCATCAACCATCTTAATGAATTTATCTGTCATTTTCTGAATATCATCCTCAGCATTCTTTAAATCGTCCTCGGTGATTTCACTGGCTTTTTTCTTTGCTTTAAAGGATTCGATAGCATCACGTCTTATAGAGCGAATTGCAATCTTGCATTCCTCACCTTGTTTTTTAACGGTTTTAACAATGTCCTTTCTGCGCTCCTCAGTAAGCGGCGGGAAATTCAATCTGATACTCTTTCCGTCGTTATTGGGGGTAATACCGATATCGGATTTCAAAATTGCTTTTTCCACTTCACCCAAAATACTTGCATCCCAGGGCTGAACCAAAATAGTTCTGGCATCAGGAACAGAAACAGTTCCTATCTGTGTAAGAGGAGAATTTACACCGTAATACTCCACTGTGACTTTGTCTAAAATAGCAGGGTTTGCTCTGCCTGCGCGTATACTTGCCAGTTCTGCTTCATAAACAGAAATTGACTTGTTCATTTTTGTTTCAAATGCTGAATAATCACTCATTGTCATGTTCCTCCAATTAAAATATATTGTTATTTTACAATTGTTCCAATCTCTTCGCCATGTATAGCACGACGGATATTGACCGGGTCGTCAAGACCAAAAACCCTTATCGGGATATGGTTATCCATACAAAGTGATGTAGCAGTAGAATCCATAACACCAAGGCCACGGTTAAGAACATCAATATAAGTAAGTTTATCAAACTTAACTGCATCTTTGTTTATGTTGGGGTCACTGTCATAAACAGCATCTACTTTTTTAGCAAGTAAGATTATATCTGCGCCGATTTCAGCAGCACGGAGTGCGGCAGTTGTGTCAGTAGAGAAATACGGGTTACCTGTTCCGCATCCGAAAATAACAACTCTGCCTTTGTCAAGATGACGCTCCGCCTTACCTCTTATATACGGTTCTGCGATAGCGCGCATTTCAATGGCGGTCTGTACACGGGTAGGTACATTTCGCTGTTCAAGAGCATCGCAAAGCGCCAGTGCATTGATGACGGTTGCAAGCATTCCCATGTGGTCGGCTCTTGTTCTGTCCATGTTTTGACCTGTGCGACCACGCCAGAAGTTTCCGCCCCCGACAACAATTGCGATTTCAACGCCTTCGTCCACACAGTCTTTGATTACATCGGTAATCTTGCCTATGGTTTCCTCGCAAAGACCTGTGCCTTTGCCACCGGCAAGAGCCTCACCACTGATTTTAAGCAAAACCCTTTTGTACTTAACTCCCATTTTTTATCCTCCGTATCATATATCTTTATAAACACACTTGGTGTTAAATTAAACTATGTAAAATCATACCTTCAATTCAGCCAGATTATAACTCTTTTTCATACAAGCAACATCCTCGTTATTATGAACGTAAGTAGGCACAGCCGCCTGCATCTCGGTGTAAATCGTTTCTGCATCGTTACTTTCTGCTGCTTTTTTGAGAATATCGAGTTTTTCCTTCATAGTATTGATATCATTAAAAGTAGGTCTTGCAACGAAAATTTTGCTGTGAGCAGTCTTTTTGATGCCCTCCTCATCCATAAGTAATTCTTCATATAATTTTTCGCCGGGGCGCAAACCTACTATTTCGATTTTAATGTCGTCATTCGGTTTAAAGCCCGACAGACGAATAAGATTTACGGCAAGATCATAAATTCTCACGGGTTTTCCCATATCAAGTATAAAGATTTCTCCGCCTTCGGCATAGGAATATGATTGTAATATCAGACTTACTGCCTCGGGTATTGTCATGAAAAATCTTGTAATATCTTTATGGGTCAAAGTAATCGGACCTCCTGCTGCAATCTGCTTTTTAAAAAGCGGTACAACAGAACCGTTAGAGCCAAGAACATTACCGAATCTTACTGCAACAAACTTGGTTTTGCTGATTGTCTGCATTGCCTGGATGATCATTTCGCACATACGCTTGGAGGCACCCATGATGTTTGTGGGATTAACCGCCTTGTCTGTGGAAACAAGCACAAACCTGTCAACATTATACTTGTCAGCACACTTAACAAGATTGTAGGTTCCAAAAATATTGTTCTTGATTGCCTCGGAGGGACTTGCTTCCATTAACGGGACGTGCTTGTGTGCCGCAGCATGGAATACAGCATACGGTTTGTATTTTTCAAACAGATATTCCATTCTTGACTTATCGCGTACAGAAGCAATTATAACGTCAATATCTAAATCCGGATGATCGGAGACAAGTTCATTCTGGATATCATAGGCATTGTTTTCGTAAATATCTACAATCACCAGTTTTTCCGGTTCAAAATCTGCAATCTGGCGGCAAAGTTCGCTACCAATGGAACCGCCACCGCCGGTGACTAATATTGTTTTGCCTTTGATATCATCCGAAAGTGAGGCGTTATCCAAGACAATCGGGTCGCGTACAAGCAAATCTTCAATCTGTATGTCACGAAGTTTGGAAAGGATATTCTTGCCGGATTTTGCATCAACAAAACGGTATATGGAGGGGAGAATTTTTACAGAGCATGAAGTTTCGTTACAAATTTCAACTATCTCCTGTCTGTTCGTTTCTTCCATAGAAGGAATTGCGATAACAATCTCCTCTACTCTATTCAATTCGACGATTTTTGGTATGGAATTTCTGTTTCCGAGTACCTGTACGCCCGAAACAAAACATCCGATTTTATCCACATCATCGTCAATAAGACCAACTATATTATAAGGTGAATTTGCGTTTAAAATTATATCATTGATAATTACTCTTGCCGCATTTCCCGCACCTACAATCAGCAGATTCTTTTTATTTGATGCGCCGATTTTTTTGTAATAATCAGAAATGCGATTTACAATAATTCTTATTGCGACTCTGGACCCTGCAATCAACACAGTGGAAAAAATTCCTGCAAGGAGAATCATTTTAACATCATAATTGTTGGGCAAAAAGAAGAAAATCGCCATAACTACAAAGACATCGATAATCATTGTCCTTACCAGTTTAAAATAATCTCTCAATCCCGCGTATACCCAGATAGTGTTGTATAGTTCAAAACATTCAAACGAAACATTGTGAAAAGCACAGCAGAATGCGATTGTCACAACAAAATAATAAGTATCGTCTATCGGATAAGATTCATCCAAAAAGAGGATTGCTGCCAGATAAGAAACTATTATAAAGAAAATATCAGTGATGACAAAAAGAGTTTTCTGGCTACTTTTAAACTTCTTTTCCATAATGCCTCCACTAAAAAATTATTTAAACATATTAAGATAATGTGCTCGTTTTAATGTTTTTTCCGAATTATACGCTTTGTTGATTACAGAGATGATTTCTGTGCTTTTGCCTTCGGATTTAAGTTGTTTTTCAAGAGATTTAACTATTGACGAAACCTTTTCATCGCACTCACTTTCAAGAGCCATTGCCTTGTTCATATATGAAGCGCCGATTTGCAACTGTTTTGAATAAGTTTTCTCCTTGGATGGCAAATTTCTAAAATCCCGGGCTGCGCTCTCCACCATTTGGTCGAGTTTGCCGATATATTCATTCTTTAAATTATAAAGTTCCGTTATGTATCGGGAAACTTCCATTGACTGTGCCGGAGTGTTGGATGAAGATGTATCTGTGCCATCTGTCTTGGTTGTACCCTGTTCGGTTACTTTATTACCGCTGTTTTCCGTTGCGTATGAGATGCTTTTTTCAAGTTCCTCTGCAATTATCTTTTCGACTACCTCATCTTCCGTGATTGTGCCGTCTTTAATTTGATTTGTTTCCTCGTCGGTAAAAGAGCGTATCGAATGTCCCAAAAAATTTTCTACCTGTTCCTTTAACATAGAGTCGTTATCGGAAATCATGGTCTCGATTTCGTCGCCGGAAAACTTAAAAGAATAGAAAAAGCCTTTGATATTATTTCTCTGTGTATATGAAAAAGCAATAATCAAAATTATGACTGCAACAATTACTATTAGCCAAAACCTTTTCTTCATACCGTTCACCCAAAACAAAAGTTAATAATATTCGATATAATTATATCACATTTTTAAAATTTTTCAATACAAAAACACAATTTATTTTTATAAATATTTATTTGGGATATCTTTACTTTTGTGAGCACTTGTGCTATAATTTTTTAAGTCACTTATAAACAGAGGAGATGACGTTTGATGAGTAAAATTTATTTAGGAACAGTCGCACTGGAAAAAAACCGTTGGGCCCCCGGTCGTATTCCAAGTTTTGAGGTCAGTGATTTGATACCTGCAATAACTGATAACGGTTTTGACGGTGTAGAATTGTGGCAATACCATTATACACACGTCGCCGATGAGGAAAAGGCAAAACTTGCCGCATCAGGCGTGCCTTTTTATTTAAGTACATATATTTCGATAGTTAACCGTAACGAAGAGGTTTATAAAGAAATCGGTGACGTGGCAAAAGCAATCGGCGCAAAAGGGTTAAAGTATAATTTCGGCAAAAGACTCGACACCGCGCCTGATATTGATTCGCAGATAGAAAACCTTAAATGTTTGTGCGGATATTTGCCCGATGACACTAAACTGCTTTGCGAATGTCATGCCGGTACTATTATGGAAGACCCGGAACTTGCGGGAGAAGTTTTCAGCAAACTGGATAAAGAGCGCTTTGGTGCTATTATACATCTGGAAACCGACACTGACTTTGCAGACCGGTGTTTTAAAAATTACGGTGACCGTATATGGCATATCCACTGTGCTTATAAAAACGGAAATGACGGATTTGTTGCTATGGATGACGGAACGGGAAATGTGGAAAAACTCATTAAATATTATGAATCAAAAGGCTTTAACGGAAGTTATGCAATAGAATTTGTTAAATTTGAACCCGATGCCGAATCGCATCTCAAACACGCGATAGAGGATGTTAAATATCTTAAAAAGATTATAAAATAACGAGATACAGAAACGGAGTGAACCTACTTGAAAATTCTCAGAGCATATAAAAACGAAACAGATAAAGAAAGGGCTTACGGTACAGAGAGCACACTTTTTAAAGAAATCCGTAAATTGTATGACCTGACCGAAGTTGTATTGGATGAAAATTATGACGAGACTGAGTTTGCCGAACTTATCCGTCAGTATGATGTTCTTCTTACTATGTGGAGATCACCGCGCGTACCCGACGAGTTGGCGGATAACCCCGGCAACTTAAAACTCATTTGCAATATTACGGGTTCGGTTGGCGGTTGGATAAGCGAAAAGATTGTTGCAAGTCCTCATATCACGGTAACCAATTGGGGCGATGCACCCTCACACGGGGTTGCAGAAGGTGCTTTTGCACTTTTAATGGCAGTGATGAAGGATATCCCCCTTGCAATAGAACACGCTCAGAACAACGGTATCAGTGCACATCCTGACAGGAAACCCGCTTCACTTTACAAACTCCGCATAGGCATCTACGGTATGGGGGCAATCGGCAGAAAGTTTGTTGATATGCTGCGTCCGTTTATGCCGGTAGTGTTTGCTTTTGACCCTTATGTTTCTCAGGAGCAGATGCCTGAGGGCGTAACAAAGGTAGATACTCTTGAAGAGTTGTTTTCACATTCACAGGTAATGGTTATACACGCGGGACTTTCTGATGAAACCCGCAACAGCGTAACAAAAGAACTTCTTTCTATGCTCCCCGACGGAGGTATCATAATCAATACCGCCAGAGGCGCAATCATAGACCCCGATGCTCTGAGAGCAGAACTTGCATCAGGCAGACTCCGTGCAGGGCTTGATGTTATGGCGCCTTCCGACTGGCCAGATGAAGACGATCCGATTCGTCAGTGGACAAATGTGATTATGACAGGACATTTTATAGCCAATCCCATCTGGGGCGTTGATGCCGATAAACTTGATTTTACTGAAATTAACTGTCTGGAAACTCTTAAACTGTTTAGCGAGGGCAAACCGCCTAAATACATAATTGATTTAGACCGTTATCGCCGTATGACCTGATAACGGCACACAATAACACACTATATAGTTGAGGAGGAATTTCCTATGAAAATATTAAGACCGTACGTTAATGAAATCCGAGTAGCCGGTGCTTATAATACAAACAGTCCTTTGCTGAAAGAATTAAAAAGACTCTATGATGTTACTGAAATAGTTGTCCCCGCTGATATGCCCGGCGAAGAATTTGCGCAAATTCTTCGTGAGTATGATGTTGTGCTTACCATGTGGGGCAGCAAACAAATCCCGCCGGAGTTGGGAACTAACCCGGGTAATTTAAAGTATGTATGCAACATTACAGGCTCACTCAAAAGGTATGTCCCGCAGGAGATTATCGACAGTCCATATATCCAGGTAACCAACTGGGGCGATGCTCCCGCATTTGAAATTGCCGAGGGTGCTTTTTCGCTTATGATGACAATGCTCAAAGATATCCCCTATTTTATCGATTGTGCAAGGAAAAATCTTGACCGCCCCGGAACAGATACAAGACGCGTAGGAACGCTCCATAATACACGCGTTGGTATTTACGGTGTAGGCTCCATCGGCAGAAAATTTATTGAGATGCTCCGTCCGTTTATGCCGGAAATATATGCTTTCGACCCTTACGTTTCACAGGAGCAGATGCCCGAGGGCGTTACCAAGGTAAATACTATGGAAGAACTTTTTTCAAAATCACAAATTCTCGTGGTTCATGCAGGTCTTTGCGAAGAAACAAAAGGTTCAATCAAAAAAGAACATCTTGCCCTTTTGCCCGACGGCGCGTTGTTTATAAACACTGCCCGTGGCGGAATTGTTGAAGAATCTGCTTTGATTGCTGAGATTATGTCCGGCAGAATCCGCGCCGGTCTTGACGTTATGGATACATCACTCAATCCCACAAACGGCGATATGCCCGGCATCGACGATCCAGTACGTCAGGTAAATAACGCAGTATTTTCGGGCCACCATATAGGCGGCGGTTCCTGGGGAAGCGACCCCGAAGCACTCAGTTTCGCGGCACTCAACTGCCTCGAAAATATCAGACGTTTCAGTTGCGGCGAACCCCTTAAATTCGTTATGGATGCCGACAGATATAAACTGAGTACCTGATTAGTTACATTTAAATAAAAACCATTGTTGTTTTTTGTTTAATGTTACAGTTGTGTTACAAAAAAATCCGTTTCCCTATTGACAACTGCTTTTTGATATGACATAATGAGTTTATACAAGGTGTTTAAATTTTTTACATACTTGTTTGTTTTCTGATTTTAGGAGGAAAGTACAATGCAAAAGGAGAAAAAGAGAGGCGGTATATTTACCGTTATATCAGCAATAATCTGCGTAATACTCGCAATTATTCTGATATCCAACGTAACACTTATAGTAAAAGGATCTCTTAGCCCCGACAGACCCCCCTCAGTATTCGGTATTACAACTATGATGGTTATGTCAGGTTCAATGAGCGGTGATGCCCCCGACCATATAGAAGTCGGTGATATGGTAGTCGCAAAAGCGGTGGATCCCACAACATTGGAAGTCGGCAATATAATCACATTTATGGAAAACGGCAAAACAACCGTAACCCACAGAATTGTTGAGATAAATGATGACGGCACATTCACCACAGCCGGTGATGCCAACGATGGTACTATCGACCAGACTCCCGTAAAGCCTGAGGAGATTATCGGTAAGGTGGTGCTCAGCATCCCCAAACTTGGGGATGTGGCAATGTTTGCGCAGACACCTATTGGCATGGTAACATTCATTGGTGTTCCCCTCGTACTCTATCTGCTGCTTGACGCACTTTTGCGCGCAAAGCATAACAAGAGTAAGAAAAAAGAAGAGAAGGCAGCCAAGGATGAAGCCGAGAAACTTAAAGAAGAACTGGAAATGTTAAAGTCTCAGATGGCTTCTACAAATACAGAAGAGGCTGAAAATAAAGAAACTGCGGAATAATTTTTGCATAAGCATATATTGTATATTTAACGGACAGGAGGTTGCCGCAAAAACTGTCCGCAAAATATAAAGCATTCATACATACCCGGACAATAGAGAATGCAAAGGTAGTGATACCTTAAAACAGTCCGGAAAAAAATTATGTATTATTTGGAAGGAGAAAAAATTATGAAAAAATCCACAAAATTGATGGCGCTTCTCGCCGCTCTTTGCCTGGTTACTTCTTCTTTTGTTGGCTCAACATTGGCAAAATACGTTACAGATGCTACAGGTGGGGATAATGCTCGCGTGGCTAAGTTTGGTGTAGAAATCACTGCTGCTGAAGAATTGTTCAGTGATTCTTACAAAGATGCTAAAACAACTTATACAACAAATGAACAGGTAGGTACAATCACTGTTCAGGCTGATACAGAGGGAACAAACGTTGTTGCTCCCGGTACACAAGGCGCTTTGGTTGGTTTTGCAGTAACAGGTACTCCTGAAGTTGATGTTCAGGTTACTTATGAAGCAACACTTGAACTTGATGGTTGGGAAGTTGAAAGTGCAGAATACTGCCCGATCGAAATCACAGTTGGTGATGAAACATTTAAAGTTGGCGAAGATGGAATTACTGATGTTGCTGGCTTGATAACAGCAGTTGAAGAAGCAATCGAAGGTAAGGCTGCTCTTTACCACACAAATACAAACCTTTCAGCAGTTAATGATGACGTTGTAGTTTCATGGGCTTGGGATTTCGATGGCAACGATGATGTAAAAGACACAGCTCTTGGTGATGCTGCTGCTGCTGATGTTGACGATGCTGCTACTATCGCACTTACTGTTAAAACAACAATCACACAGGTTGACTAATTCTTACATAACTGATATATAATTCGGTTTTTGATTAGTTAAACTGTAAATTGTAGTAAATGATATATTCCCTGCCCTGCCCTTGCGGCATGTGCAGGGCAGGGAATTAAATTTTATTCAACTTTTGAATCGCACTTTCTTTCTTAAATGGAGCAGTTATGAAATGGCAAAAGGTATTTTGGCTTTTCATAATCGTTTCATTATTTTGCTATTATTCGGTATATTGTTTTTTATCGTAAGAACGGAGGCTTTTTGCTATGAAAAATCACACCTACAAATTATTCACTACTATGTCTGTCCTTCTGATGATAGTGGTGCTGACTTCGGTTTTTGTATTGGCGGTTACATTCGGCGGAAGCCCTGAGGAACCCGATGCAATTGCTACATATACCAAAAACAAAATCACATGGAGTGTTCCATGCGATGAAGACGGCGTGGGTATGCTCAATATTTTCGGCGACCCCGCAGAAGGCGAAGAATATCCTGTTGTTCACCCCTTCTCCGATGGCAAGTATTATTTCAGACTTAAAAATGATGTTACCGGCAGAATCGGATATCAGATGTACATCTATTGCGAAAATGACCCCGAACACCCCGTTCCCCTCGATTTTGACGTTATCGGCGGCGAGTCGGAGGCGTTTACCGTTAAAGACCTGCCCAAAGACATTCGTGACAAGCAGGTGCTCCACAAGGTTTCCGGTGAGATTGGCGGCAAAAAACTCAAAGATTTTGAATTCGACTGGAAGTGGGTTACTGAATCCGACGAGGCTGACACTGCTCTTGGCAACCTCGCTGTTGAGCAGGATATAATCTACACGCTCAACGTTTTGATTATTTTTGAAGACAACAACGCTTACAATAAGGGCGGCAACACATTCGGTTTTGCTACTGCCAATGCCAGAATGCTCCACCGTCATTATGTGATTGGTTATCCCGAAGGCGACTTCCGTCAGGACGGCAACACCACCAGGGCCGAAACTGCTACTATCTTTGCAAGAATTCACGCCAATTACAACGAAGACAACCTCACCACCGTCGACAACGGATTTACTGATTCTCCGTTTGATGCGTGGTACGCTAAATACATTTCACGCATTGAACAAA
>SVKG01000036.1 GCA_015068565.1 Oscillospiraceae bacterium
GCGCTCGAAGCGGCTAAGATCCTTGAATCCGAGGGTATAAATGCAAGAGTGGTTAACATCCACACAATAAAACCCATTGATAAGGATATAATTATCAAAGCATCAAAAGAAACGGGCGCAATCGTAACTGCGGAAGAGCATAATGTAATCGGCGGTCTTGGCAGTGCAGTTGCAGAAGTGCTTTGCGAGAATGCTCCCTGTATTATAAAACGTATCGGTACACAGGATGTATTCGGACGTTCAGGCACTCCCGCTGAACTTTTTGAAGAATACGGACTTACTGCCGCCCATATTGCCGAAAGCGCAAGGGCTGCTGTAAAAGAAAAGAAAAACTAAATTACACATAAAACCCGTATTTACCGCATAATGCTTTATTACGGAAGTAATTCAGGGAGGGGATTCTTTGTTTCGTATATCTGATTACATGCGTAAAAAACCTGGAATTTGTGCAATACCCCTTATAATATTTATGTTTTGCACCGTGTTCAGGATTGGCATACTCCCGGTATATGCGGCAGACGAGGTGGATTTAAAGGCACCGTCTGCGTTGCTTATGGAAAACAGTACAGGCAAAATCTTGTACGAAAAAAACAGCCACGAACGACGTCCCTTGGCAAGTATCACCAAGGTAATGACAATGCTTCTTGTAATGGAGCAGATTGATAGCGGCGCGTTGAGTTATGACGATATAATAACCGGAAGCGCACATGCCAAGAGTATGGGTGGTTCTACCATATTTCTGGATGAGGGTGAGCAGATGACGGTCCGTGATATCTTAAAAGGTATTGCAGTTGCTTCCGGCAACGATGCGGCAGTTGCCGCGGCAGAACACATAAGCGGCAGTGAGGAAGCCTTTGTTGCCAGAATGAACGAACGTGCGGCACAACTTGGTATGAAAGACACCCATTTTGTCAACAGTAATGGCCTTGATGAGGATGACCATTACTCCACGGCGTACGATATTGCCCTTATGAGCAGAGAACTTTTAAAGCACCCCGATATACATAATTTCACAACTATCTGGATGGATTCTCTGCGGGACGGCAAATTCACCTTGTCCAACACAAATAAACTTGTGCGGTTTTATGAGGGTGCCACAGGCCTTAAAACAGGTTCTACAAGTAAAGCACTGTTTTGTGTGTCCGCTACTGCCAAGAGGAACAATATGCATCTTATAGCGGTAATTATGGGCTCCCCTACGGGGCAGACGAGAGTATCCGATGCCTCCGCACTTTTAAATTACGGATTTGCAAATTACGGCATATCAACTGTTGCATCAGCGGGGGAGAGCGTAGGTACATATCCTGTTTCCAAGGGCATTAAGGAAACTGCGGAAGTTGTAGTTGCCTCGCCTTTTGAACGCCTTATCAAAAAGGGCGAAAATACCCAGGTAGAAAAACGACTTGTTATTCCCGACACACTGTCTGCCCCTATTAAAAAAGGTGACAGAGCAGGTAAAATTGAGTATTACAGCAATAACGCCAAAATAGGCGAAGGCGATGTAATTTTCAATGAAGATGTGGAAAAATACGGCTTTGCTGACGTATTTATGAAGATGGTACGCTTGTGGGCGTCGGGCGGAGCCAAACGAGAAATAAAAGCAAATTAGCACAAAACACAGAAATTCAATACACCGTATATCGGCACAAAACCCGGTATACGGTGTATTTTTGTGGATTTTTCTGTGATTTATGTGATTTTTTCTTTGAAAAGTGTTGACTTTGTTTGATTTGTTAAGTATAATATAGGTAATAAAGTAGGAGGTAATAAAGATGAATAAGGTTTATACACAGGAAATTCCAAAAACGGAACGTATACAGAAACTCATAGATGATCTTTATTCGGGCACACCCACGATTGAATCCACTCGTGCCGAGATCATCACCGAGAGTCATAAAAATACGGAAAACCTTTCTATATATTTGCGTAAATCAAGAGCATTTAAGGCTTTGATGGAAAAACTGCCGGTTGTTATCAGGGATAACGAACTCATCGTGGGCGGGAACTGTGTTGCCCGCAGAGGCTGCCAGACTTTCCCCGAGTTTTCAAACAAATGGCTTGAAGAGGAGTTTGACACTGTTGCAACCCGTAGTGCGGACCCCTTCTACATTTCTGATGAAACAGCGGAAAAACTCAGGGAAATACATAAATACTGGCAGGGCAGAACCACCAGTGAACTTGCCACCTCCTATATGGCGCCCGAAACTCTTACTGCGATTGAGCATAACATTTTTACAGTAGGCAACTATTTTTATAACGGTATCGGCCATGTAAGTGTTGACTATGGTAAAGTTTTAAAAATCGGATTTAAAGGTATTTATGAATATGCCAAATCCGAAAGAGATAAATGCAATGTTTCAGACAGTGATTATTCAACACGTTATTATTTCTTAACCGCCGTTATGGAGTCTTGCGAAGCGGCAATCACCTTTGCTAAACGCTATTCTGCGGCAGCCCGTGAGATGGCGGCAAACTGTACTGATATCACAAGACGCGAGGAACTTATGACTATTGCAGAGATTTGCGATAAGGTTCCGGCTAACGGTGCGGAAAGTTTTTATGAAGCGTGTCAGTCTTTCTGGTTTGTTCAACTTCTTATACAGACCGAATCGAGCGGACATTCTATTTCACCGGGACGTTTTGACCAGTATATGTATCCTTATTATATAAAGGATATCGAAAGCGGCAGAATAACCCGTGAAAAAGCACAGGAACTTATCGACTGTCTGTGGGTTAAACTCAACAGTCTCAATAAAGTCCGTGATGCACTCTCCGCAGCGGGATTTGCAGGTTATAGTATGTTCCAGAACCTTGTAGTTGGCGGACAGAATGCAGATGGTATGGATGCCACCAATGATTTGTCTTATATGTGTATATCGGCATCTATGCACGTTAATCTGCCTCAGCCGTCACTTTCTATGAGAGTGTGGAACGGCACTCCTCACGATTTGCTCGTCAAAGCGGCAGAACTTACAAGAACAGGAATCGGATTACCCGCTTATTACAATGACGAGGTTATCATTCCCGCACTTATATCAAGAGGTCTTACTCTTCAAGACGCCCGTGATTACTGTATCATAGGATGTGTTGAACCTCAAAAGGGAGGTAAGACAGACGGATGGCACGATGCGGCATTCTTTAATATGCTCCGTCCTATGGAACTTGTTTTTGCCAACGGTATGGATAAAGGCGTTCAGGTAGGTCCGAGAACCGGCGAACTTGCAGACTTTGATACATACGACAAATTGTTCGATGCATATAAAAAACAGATGGATTACGCCATAAAACTTATGGTTAATGCGGATAATGCGGTTGATGCGGCACACATGGAGCGTTGCCCGTTGCCATTCCTTTCTTCAATGCTTGATGACTGTATCGGCAGAGGAAAGTCAGCCCAGGAAGGCGGAGCGATTTATAACTTCACCGGTCCTCAGGGCTTCGGTATAGCCAATGTGGCGGACGGCTTGTATGCAATCGACGAACTTGTATATAAGACCAAAACAGTAACTTTGCAACAGTATGCGGAAGCCATCAGGAATAACTTCGGTCAGCCGTACAGTGATAATGTTGCTCAGGAACTGACTGTTGAGGTTGTTAAAGAGATTGCTGCAAAGGGTTATGATGTTACAGAGTCGCAGATAGCCGAGATATTTATGCAAATAAAGGAAAATAAACTTGATCCCGCCAAAAAGAGTGAGTATCAGGCACTTTATGAAAAAATCAAAGCATTGCCTAAGTTCGGTAACGATATTGACGATGTTGACCTCTACGGACGTGAGGCGGCATATACATACACAAGACCGGTTGAAAAATACACAAATACCAGAGGCGGTAAGTATCATGCGGGACTTTATCCCGTATCGGCAAACGTACCTCTCGGTGCACAGACGGGCGCAACACCGGATGCAAGACTTGCCGGAACACCTATCGCCGACGGAGTATCACCTGTTGCGGGTAGTGACGTAAACGGCCCCACAGCCGCTGCTAACTCAGTAGCAAAACTCGACCATGGTATTGCATCAAACGGCACACTGTTCAATATGAAATTCCACCCATCAGCCCTTAAAGGTGCGTCGGGTATAGAGGGATTCATCTCGCTTATAAGAGCCTTCTTTGACCAGAAGGGTATGCACATGCAGTTTAACGTAGTAAGCCGCGAAACTCTGCGGGATGCGCAACTGCACCCTGAAAACTATAAGAACCTTGTTGTTCGTGTTGCAGGTTACAGTGCATTGTTTACAACCCTTTCAAGGTCCTTGCAGGATGATATTATAAACAGAACCGAACAGGGAGGCTTTTAATAGAAGATGACTGATTATTTGAATACATCGGGAAGGATTTTCGATATTCAGAAATTTTCTGTTCATGACGGCCCGGGAATTCGTACAATAATCTTTTTAAAAGGTTGTGCGCTCCGATGCAGATGGTGTTGTAATCCCGAATCACAATCCCGGGACATACAGACCATGGTTCTTAATGGCAAAGAAAAAACCGTAGGCAGGGATGTCACGGTGGGAGAGATATTAAATATTGTAAAGCAGGATTTACCCTATTACAGACGTTCCGGTGGCGGTATGACTCTGTCGGGAGGGGAGATGCTTTGCCAGAGTGAGTTTGCTTACGCGCTGCTCCGCTGTGCAAAGGAGTCTGCGATAAATACTGCTGTTGAAACTACCGGCTTTGCCCCTTATGAAAAGATAGAGAAAATGCTTCCCTATATTGATACTGTTTTAATGGATATCAAACATACAGACAGTGCCAAGCATAAAGAGTTCACCTCTCAGCCTAATGAACTGATACTGGAAAATGCAGTTAAAATCGCAGAGAATGCAAATAAACTTATTATACGCGTTCCTGTAATCCCTACATTTAACGATACAGAAGCAGAGATTGCATCAATTGCAAAATTTGCCGCATCGTTAAAGGGCGTGGATGAGATAAACCTGCTGCCGTATCACAGGTATGGTAAAGATAAGTACGACGGTCTTGGCAGAGAGTATCTTATGGGAGATTTACCTTCCCCCACAGATGAGCAGATGCAAAAACTCAAATCCGTTGCCGAAAGTTTTGGATTGAGATGTAAGATAGGAGGATAGATTATGACAGACGATTTTTTGCAAAATAAGATGCGCATAGTCCAGGAACTTGTTCCCGGAAAACAAATTACCCTTGCGCATATTATCGCCAATCCCGACGATATCCTCTACAAAAAACTTGGCCTTGACCCGGCGGTTGACTACTCCCGTTCAGCAATAGGTATAGTTACAATGTCGCCGAGTGAAACGGCAATAATAGCCGGAGATATTGCTCTTAAATCCTCTGCGGTTGAGTTGGGCTTTGTTGACAGATTCAGCGGTACACTTATTGTAACGGGTAATGTATCGGATGTTTCCGCCTCACTCACGGCGTTGGTTGAGTATTGCGAAAATGTACTCGGGTTTACCGTTTGTGCCATAACAAAAACATGATGAAGAACTTAATTTTAATGGGAAGAAGCGGCAGCGGAAAAACAACGCTGACTCAGGTTCTTCGCGGAGAGCGAATCAGTTATGATAAAACTCAATATATAAAGTTTGAGAATAACCTGATAGATACTCCCGGAGAATACGCCCAGACACATCATCTCGGCAGAGCGTTGGCGCTGTATTCGTATGAGGCGGATATTGTAGGATTGCTCATAAGCGCAACAGAGGATTATTCACTGTTCCCCCCTTGTGTGACGTGTATGGTAAATCGTGAGGTTATAGGTATAGTCACAAAAAGTGAGCAACCCGGAGCGAACCCCGCAAGGGCAGAAAACTGGCTCAGATTAAGCGGCTGTGAAAAGGTTTTTATAATTGATTCGGTTACAGGCTACGGCGTAAATGAACTGATTTCATATTTAAACCAATAAAAAGCAGAAAAACAAAGAAAAAAACAGAAAAATTGTTGACTTTGCACTTTCCGAGTGCTAAAATAAAATTAACAAAGGTATAAATAATTTGAAAAGGAGATAAAAAAATGGTTTCAGAGTACGAGATCAAGAAACAAATTTGCGACATCGGTAAAAGAATTTATAACAGAAATATGGTCGCAGCCAATGACGGTAACATTTCTGTTAAGATTTCTGACAACGAATTTCTTTGCACCCCCACAGGTGTAAGTAAAGGATTTATGACACCCGAGTACATCTGTAAGGTAGATGCCAAAGGTAATGTAATCCAGGCTAATGGTAAGTTCAAGCCCTCATCAGAAATCAAGATGCACATGCGTGTATATGAAAAACGTCCTGATGTAAAGGCTGTTGTTCATGCACATCCTTCATTTGCGACAAGTTTTGCGATTGCCGGTATCCCCCTTACACAGCCCATTATGCCCGAGGCAGTTATTGCGCTTGGTTGTGTACCGATTGCAGAGTACGGCACACCCTCAACAGAGGAGATTCCCGATGCAGTAGAAAAGTATTTGCCTTACTTTGATGCTGTTCTCCTTGCAAACCATGGTGCGCTTACATATTCTGATTCATTACTTGCTGCATACCACAAGATGGAGTCAGTAGAGTTCTATGCAGAACTTCTTTATAAGTCAAAACAACTCGGTACACCCATTGAGTTTAATAAAGAGCAGATTGAAAAACTCTACGAAATCCGCAGAAAGATGGGACTTCCCGGTAAGCACCCCGCAAATCTCTGCCCCAACCAAAAGAAAGGCGAGATGAGTTGTCACGGATGCGGCGGTAACTGCAAAGGCGAATCAAAATCATCTTGCAACTGCGAAAGCGAATCACTCGTTGCAGAAATAACCAAAAAGGTTATGGAACAACTTAAAAAATAATCAAGAACGGAGAGATGACAATTGGATATTAATTCACAGAATGTAGAGCAGATTGTCAGACAGGTTCTTCAAGAAATGGGCGGAACCAAAGCCCCTGCAAAATCAGGCGGTCCCGTTCCCGAAAAGAGCCGTGCGGCAATGCTCACAGCACTTGAACATTATGATATCAAAGAATTTCCCATCCCCGCAATCGGCGATGACGATATTCTTGTAAAGGTAGAGGGCTGCGGCGTATGCGGTACCGATGCTCATGAGTTCAAGCGCGACCCCTTCGGTCTTATTCCTGTAGTACTCGGTCACGAGGGTACAGGCGAGATTGTAAAGATGGGTAAAAATGTCAAAAAAGACAGCGCCGGTAAACCCCTTAATATAGGTGATAAAGTTGTTACCTGTATGATTTTCAAAGATGACCCCAACATCACTATGTATGACCTTAACAAGCAGAACGTAGGTGAGGGAGCAGAGGTTTACGGACTTATTCCTGACGACGATATTCATTTAAACGGATGGTTTGCTGATTATATCGTTATCAGAGGCGGTTCAACAGTGTTCAACGTAAGCGACCTTGGTTTGGAAGAGAGAATTCTCATTGAGCCTTGTGCAGTGCTTATCCACGCTGTGGAACGTGCTAAAACAACAGGAATCCTTAGATTCAACAGCAGAGTTGTTGTTCAGGGCTGCGGACCTATCGGACTTATCTGTATCGCAATCTTGCGCACAATGGGTATTGAAAATATCGTTGCAGTTGACGGCGAGGAAAAAAGACTCAACTTTGCCAAAGAAATGGGTGCAACAGCCACCGTTAACTTTAAAGAGCATAGCGGTATAGAGGCACTTACCGGTGCAGTTAAAAATGCATTTGGCGGTTACTTTGCAGACTTTGCTTTCCAGTGTACAGGTTCACCTGTTGCACACAGCAATATCTACAAATTCATCCGTAGCGGCGGCGGATTGTGTGAACTTGGATTCTTTATCAATGGCGGAGATGCAACAATCAATCCCCACTTTGATATTTGTGCAAAAGAAATCACAACAGTTGGTTCATGGGTATATACACTCCGTGATTATGCAACAACCTTTGATTTCTTAAAGAGAGCAAAAGGCATCGGACTTCCCATGGAGAAACTTATCACACATAAGTATCCTCTTTCACAGATTAACGAAGCACACGTTACAAATCTTAAAATGGAAGGTCTCAAAATTGCCATTATAAACGAGCAGTAAATAAAATTAAATAATATAATTAAATAATTCGGAGGTAATTAAAATGGCACAGGAAGCATTAGGAATGGTAGAAACAAGAGGTTTGGTAGCCGCGATTGAGGCTGCTGACGCAATGGTAAAGGCTGCTGAGGTAGTACTTATCGGAACAGAGAAAATCGGTTCAGGTTTGGTAAGTGTTATGGTACGCGGCGACGTAGGCGCTGTTAAAGCCGCAACAGAAGTAGGCGGCAACGCTGCACAGAAACTCGGCGAACTCGTTGCAGTACATGTAATCCCCAGACCCCATGGTGATGTGGAAAAAATCCTTCCCAAGTTTTAATAGGCGGTGACGGAAATGGCTGAAAAGAAAACCACAGCTAAAAAAAGCGCAACAAAGACAACAGCACCGGCTGCAAAAGAAGCAGCACCCAAAACAGTTAATGAACAAAAAGAAATTAAAAATATCAAGGAGGAAAAGAAAATGTCACAGGAAGCATTAGGAATGGTAGAAACAAGAGGTTTGGTAGCCGCAATCGAGGCTGCTGACGCAATGGTAAAGGCTGCAAACGTAGTACTCATCGGAACAGAGAAAATCGGTTCAGGTTTGGTAAGTGTTATGGTACGCGGCGATGTAGGCGCTGTTAAGTCTGCTGTTGAAGCCGGCGGAGCCGCTGCTACAAGACTTGGCGAAATCATCGCTACACATGTAATCCCCAGACCCCATGGTGATGTAGAAAAGATTCTGCCCACATTAAAATAATCTTCCATAAAATCTCAAACGGAAGGTGAGCAAATGATAGTAGGAAAAGTAGTAGGCAGTGTAGTTGCCACCCGTAAGAATGAAAATTTAACGGGAAATAAATTTCTGATTGTAGAGCCATACAGTGCTATGGCAGGTAACGGCAGAATAGTTGCTATTGATAACGTAGGTGCCGGTATAGGCGAGGACGTTTTGGTAGTAACAGGCAGCGCGGCGCGTATCGGCTGCGGAGTGAACACCTCGCCGGTAGATGCTGCGATTGTCGGAATTGTTGATGATGCAATAGGACTGGAGCAGTAATTATGCAATTGGAAAAATTATCACAAATTTTAAGGGAAAGCGGCATCGTCGGAGCAGGCGGTGCCGGATTCCCGGCTTATGCAAAACTCGATAAACGTGCCGATACGATTATACTCAACTGTGCAGAGTGTGAGCCGCTTTTTAAAGTTCACAGACAAATACTCGAAAAATATGCTTTCGAGGTAGTCAGTGCATTGTCGGAGGTAGCAAAAACCGTAGGAGCCGAAAGGGCGATAATAGGTATCAAACCTACATACACAGATGCCATAGACGCGGTAAAAGCCGCCATAAAGGCATATCCTGAGGTATCGGTTTCGTATTTGCCCGAAATCTACCCGGCAGGTGACGAGGTTATCTTAACCTACGAATTAACCGGCAGAGTAATAAAGCCTGGCAACATCCCCATATCTGTGGGAGTAACGGTTTTCAATGTGGAAACCATGTATGATATATACAGAGCAATAAACGATAAAGCCCCCGTAACACATAAATACGTTATGGTAGCCGGTGAGGTAAAGAACCCATCGGTACTGCGGGTGCCGATAGGTACAACGCATAAAGAACTTGTAACTTTGTGCGGCGGACCGACCATTAAAGATGCTGTCTACCTTGTAGGCGGCCCCATGACGGGTAAAATAGGTACCCCGCATGGTACGATTACGAAAACAACCAATGCGGTAATTTTATTGCCGCAGGATCATTATATAGTGCAGAGAAAAACCGTCAACACCACAACGGGAATGAAACGTGCAATGAGCGCATGTTGCAGTTGTCGTATGTGTACGGATCTGTGTTCGAGAAACCTTATGGGTTCTCCCATAAATCCACAGGAGTTTATGCACGGGATTTCTCATAATAAGGTGTTTGATACAAAACCGTTTTTGAACACATTTTACTGTTCCCAGTGCGGACTGTGTGAGATGTATTCGTGTATGCAGGGATTGTCCCCGGCGTCTATAATTGCCGAATACCGAAACGGTCTGCGGGTCAAGGGTATAACACCGCCCAAGGAACCGGAATTTAGCGGTGTAAGTGACAAACGTAAATACAGGAAAGTCCCCGTAGCGCGTCTTGTAAGACGGTTGGGACTTACAAAGTATAATGTAGATGCACCGATTACTGATAAGGAAATCACACCGGCCAGAGTGACGATATCTTTGAGCCAGAATATAGGTGCAGCCTCCCACGTTATTGTCAAAAAAGGTGATACCGTAGAGGCAGGACAACTCATAGCCACTGCACCGGAGGATAAACTGGGCGTTGCCCTTCATACTCCCATAGGCGGCAGAGTACGGGAGATTAACAAAGATTTTATAATTATCGAAAAGATCAGGAAGTGAAAGTATGGCAAGAGCAATCGGAATGATTGAATACACAACCGTATCCACCGGTATCAGCGCGGCTGATACGCTGGTTAAAACGGCGGATGTAGAGATTATAGAGGCACAGGTTGTTTGCCCCGGTAAGTATATTGTAATAATATCTGGTGAGTTAAGTGCAATAAAGGCGTCTGTCGATGCCGCCAAAAACCTTAACGGCGAAAAACTTATAGACAGTTTTGTTCTCGGTAATGTGCACGAGGGAGTATTCCCCGCTATATATGCAACCGTGGATGTAGATAACCCGAGAGCCCTTGGCGTTATAGAAACCTTTTCGGGAGCATCTGCCATAGTTGCGGCAGATGCTGCGGCAAAAACTGCTGATGTCACTTTGGTAGAACTCCGTATAGCGAGGGGTATGTGCGGTAAATCCTATATGCTCTTTACCGGCGAAGTTGCGGCAGTTACTGCTGCTGTTGAAAGTGCAAAAGCGGCAGCGGGGGATAAGGGTATGCTTCTTGATTACTCAATCACTCCCAACCCCGATCCCAAACTGTGGGAAAAAATACTTTAATTCAATGTTGATAATAATTGCATCTTAAAAGGTGTAAATCCAATATAAACGAAAGGCTGTTGATTATCTATGAGAATTGATGAAACACAGATTAGTGAAATCGTGAAGAACGTCCTTGCCTCAGTATCAGGCGAGAGTAACGTGAATAATGATGCCCGTTCCTATAAAGGTGTGTTTGACAGTATGTCCGACGCATTGGAGGCGGTTAATAAGGCGTATAAGCAATACAGAGCATATACAGTTGAGCAGAGAGAGCAGATGATAGCCAAAATCCGCGAATATACTCTTAACGAAGCGGAAGAAATGGCAAAACTCGGCGTAAGCGAAACCGGTATGGGCAGAGTATCTGATAAGATAATCAAACATCAACTCGTTGCCAACAAAACTCCCGGTACGGAAGACCTTTCCCCGTCAGTTATGACAGGAGATGCAGGCCTTACACTTGTTGAGATGGCTCCCTACGGCGTAATCGGAAGTATAACTACGTCC
>SVKG01000037.1 GCA_015068565.1 Oscillospiraceae bacterium
CAGATACGATGCAATTGAACCTATGTCCATAAATCCGCCAATTACAAGCAATGAACCTGCCGCGGCAGTGATTGCATAGTTAAAATACGACAGATTACCCATTATAGGCATTATTATTGTAGAAAAAATATTTGCCAGAGTAGCGGATTTTCTCAGATTTTCATTTAAAACATCAAAATCTTTTTTTACTGCATTTTCGCGACAGAACACTTTGATAACTTTTGCGGCTGTTATCATTTCTTCCGAAAAACCGTTAAGCATACCTACGGCAGCCTGTTGCTTTTTAAAATATCTGGCGCTCCGCTTACCTATAAATTTGATAATTACAAGCATAATTACCAGCATTAAAATGATAAAAAGAGTGAGCAGTGGGCTTATTACAAGCATCATAAAAAATGTGCTTGTAACGGTAATCGCCGAAGATATCAGGTGTGTAAAGCCGTTCGACATTGCAACACGCAGTGTGTCGATGTCGTTTGTGTATAAACTCATCATATCGCCATGCAGGTGGGTGTCATAATACTTGATGGGCAAATCCTGCATTTTATTGAACAGGTCGGTTCTTATTGCAAAAAGTGTATTGTTGGTTACATTTACCATGATTCTGCTGTATGCATAGTTAGACAGCGCACCAATCAAATACACGATTGCAGTAAAGAGCAACATTTTTATGAGCGGAATAAAAATTGAAAATTCAGGCGTTTTACCGATTATAGGAACAATACATTGATTGATAATCGGTTTGAGCATATAAGTACCGATTACACCGGCGACAGAACTTAAAAGGACAAGTATGACAACTGATGCCAACATAACTTTGTTTTTGAACATATAACCCATTACGCGGGTAAACGTTCCCATGGCATTTTTGGGTTTGGCAAAGCCTTTATTTATTCTGGGCATACTCATCAACTCCTTTCTGCTGTGCCGTATACACATCACGATAAATTTCACAGTTTTCAACGAGATAATCGTGGGTGCCTATATCAACTATTTTTCCGTCATCCAAAACAATTATCTTGTCAGCGTCACATATTGAAGTGATTCTCTGTGCAATAATAATCGTGGTAGTATCTTTAAGATTTTCGTTAAATGCCTGACGAATTTTTGAATCGGTTGCTGTATCAACTGCACTCGTACTGTCGTCAAGAATAATGATTTTTGGCCTTTTAATGAGTGCCCGTGCAATACACAACCGTTGCTTTTGTCCACCCGAAACATTTACACCGCCCTGACCTAAAAGGGTATCAAATCCATCGGGGAACGAAGTAATAAAATCGTATGCCTGTGCATCCCTACAAGCCTTGAAAATCTCCTCGTCAGTGGCATTTTCATTACCCCATTTGAGGTTTTCCCTGATAGTTCCGGAAAACAGAACATTTTTTTGCAGTACCATAGAAACGGCATCTCTTAATTTTTTGAGATTGTACTCACGAACATCCCGTCCGCCAACCAAAACCGCACCTTCGCTTACATCATATAAGCGGGGGATAAGCTGAACGAGAGTGGTCTTTGATGAACCTGTACCGCCTAATATACCAACCGTTTCGCCCGAACGGATAGAAAGGTTGATATTTTCAAGAGTGTAATTTTCGCCCGAGGCATTGTATTTGAAGAATACATTTTTAAATTCTATATCTCCGCTTTCAACCTCTAAATTTTCGTCACATTCATCGTCCTTGATTTCGCTTTCTTCGTTGAGAACTTCGTTGATTCTCACTATTGAAGCCCTGGAAGTGGTAATCATTATGAAAGCCATGGAAATCATCATAAGTGACATGAGAATTTGCGTAACGTACGAAACAAAACTGATAAGTTCACCGGTCTGCATACCGCCGATAACAACTTTTATACCGCCAAACCAAAGTATTGCGATTATACATGCATACATTACAAGTTGCATAAGAGGGTTGCTGAGTATGGTAATTTTTTCGGCATCAATTGAAGTTTTTCTCAATCCCAAATTGGCTTCTTTAAACTTGTCTTTTTCATAAGAAGAGCGGACAAAAGCTTTTACAACACGAGCCGCTATAAGGTTTTCTTGAACAGTTCTGTTTATGCCGTCGTATTTTTTGAGCATTATACCGAACTTTGGGAAGGCGGAAACGGCAATAATGAACATTCCCGCAGCCAGAACAGGTATTGCGACGAGAAATACGGTGACAAGGCTGGAATTTATGGTAAATGCCATAAATGTTGCACTTACAAGCATTATGGGCGAACGTACCAACATACGGATAATCATCATATATGCCATCTGAACATTGTTGACATCGGTAGTAATACGGGTTATAAGTGACGGTGTAGAGAATTTATCTATATTTCCGAAAGAATAATTTTGGAGTTTGTAAAATATTCCTTTGCGGAGTTCGGAGCCAAATCCCATTGCTGCGATTGAGGAGCATATAGCGGAAACCGCTCCGAAAACAAGGGAAATCAATGCATAAGCCATCATCATACCGCCGGTTTTGAGGATATATGCAAGATCTCCGCCGGGGATACCGATATCAACGATTTGTGCCATCAGTTTCGGTATCTGTATTTCCAGAAGAACTTCCATTGAAATAGTAAGGGGACCTAATATGGCAAAAAGTAAATGCTTTTTTGCATACGGTGCTATTTTTTTAATCATAATGCAATTCCTTTCTTTTGAATTTAACTGAGATTTTTAATCATTTTGTCAAGACAGTCACAAAAAATCCTGCGCTCTTCTTCGGTTAATCCCGAAAACATAGTGTGGTCTATGCGGTTAAAACAATTTCTGCATTCTTTTGCCCGGTTTAGACCGTCCTCGCATATAGACAATCTGTTGTAGCGCATGTCATCAGTGTCGGTTGAGCGTTTGATGAGCCCTGAATTTTCCATTCGTTTAACACTGGTTGCAACGGACGCAGACGTAACATTCATAAATTTTGCAATATCCGTCTGGGTACAGCCGTCATTTTTGATTATATATTCCAAAATCGGAAGTTGTCCGTCATAAAGGCCGTTTTCAGTTGCACTTTTACGCAAATGTGATTTGTGCAAATAAATCGCCTGACGGAATTTAAGTATCAATTTTTCGATATCGAATTCTCCGTTCATTACTTCACCTCACAAAATAAAACGTCAAACAGTTAAACGCCTAAACAATATTATCATATCCTGATTTTAAAGTCAATTTATATTTGTGCTTATTAACAAATTATTAACAAAAAATTACTGCTTAAAGTTTTTGAATTTTGCACATACTTTAATCGGGCAAATCTTTTTTAAAGGAGATGTGTTTTATGATAGACAATACTGCACTTACACTTGTTATCATCGGTGCACTCAACTGGCTGTGTATAGGTTTATTCGGGTTTGATCTGGTAGGGACTATTTTTGGTGGTCAGGGAGCAATAATCTCACGAATAATATACACGGTAGTAGGAATTGCCGGTATATGGTCAATAACACTTTTGTTTAAGGATAAAACTCCTACAAAAAACTGATTGTAAAACAGCGGGTCAACCGCTGTTTTGCTTTTATTTAGATGTGTGTTTTCTCTTGACTTTTATCGGCAGACATATTATAATCTTTATAGTGGGAGGGGAAGGTGTAAAATTATGAAAAGAACCAAATTAAAGGATAGAATTTTACCTCCATATACTCGTGGAGAGGAAATAACCAATATGGTAACACACATAGTCGGCGGCGCTTTGGGTATCGTTGCTCTTGTTTTGTGTGTTGTTAAAGCCGCTCTTAATTTTGATGTGTACGGAGTGGTGAGTTGCAGTATCTTCGGATTTACAATGATTGTGCTCTATACAATGTCGAGTATATATCACGGTTTAAAGCCCCACTTGACTGCTAAACGCGTATTCCAGATTATTGACCATTGTTCTATTTTTTTGCTTATAGCAGGTACATATACACCTATTTCCCTTTGTGCAATCCGTGAGCAGAGCGTAGCGTTGGGTTGGGTTGTTTTTGGTGTTATATGGGGATTGACTGCCATTGGTGTGACTTTTAACTCTATTGATATCAAGGCTTTTTCCAAACTTTCTATGACCGGCTATATTATAATGGGTTGGCTCGTAATTTTTACAATAAAACAGGTTGCTATGTCAATTGGTTTTAACGGTATGGTATTTCTTGCGCTTGGTGGCATAGCATATACTATAGGTGCTGTTTTATACGGTGTCGGCAAAAAGAAAAAATATATGCACAGTGTATTTCATGTTTTTACAGTGATAGGTAGTTTGTTACATTTTTTCTGTATATTCTTCTACATAATCTAAACTTTGGAGGTAATTATGCACTACCTGAGCACACGGGGGAGCGCCAACCATGTTTCGGCTTCCAATGCAATTAAAAGCGGTATTGCTCCTGACGGCGGTTTGTTTGTTTCGTCGGATATTGTCAGGTTTTCTCCGGATGAAATTTCGGCGATGAGCCAACTATCTTATATCGAACTTGCAACAAAGATTCTCAGCGAGTTATTGACAGATTATACAAAAGAGGAACTTTCCTGCTGCACTGCAAAGGCATACTCAAAAGAAAAATTTGATGATGATTCAATTGCACCTTTATATAAACTGAATGATTCCGTGCACATTCTCGAACTCTGGCACGGACCCACTTGCGCTTTTAAGGATATGGCACTTCAAATATTGCCGCACCTTTTAACGACTGCTGTCGCAAAGACAGGTGAGGATAAAAAGATTGCGATTTTAGTTGCTACCTCCGGAGATACCGGCAAGGCTGCTCTTGAAGGATTTAAAAATGTTCCCGGCACCTGCATTCAGGTGTTTTACCCTCAGACAGGCGTTTCCGAGATACAGAAGTTACAAATGGTAACACAAGACGGGGACAATGTGGACGTAGTGGCGGTAAAAGGCAATTTTGATAACGCTCAGACAAGCGTAAAGAAAATCTTTACCGACAAACCATTTAATGAGGAATTGAACAAAAACGGAGTTGTGCTCTCTTCTGCCAACTCAATCAATTGGGGCAGACTTGCCCCGCAGATAGTATATTATTTTTCTGCATATTGCAGTTTGATTCGAAGAGGGGAAATATCTGTCGGTGATAAAATCAATATTTGTGTACCTACCGGTAATTTTGGTAATATTCTTGCTGCGTATTATGCCAAATGCATGGGACTCCCCGTAAATAAACTGATATGCGCGTCTAACGAGAATAATATTCTTACAGATTTTATAAATACCGGTGTGTATGACAAAAACCGTGATTTTAAAACAACCATTTCACCTTCGATGGATATTCTCGTTTCCAGCAATCTCGAAAGATTTTTATACCATGCAACAGATGGTGACAGCAGTGTGGTATGTAAATATATGAATCAATTGAGCAAAGACGGTCGGTACGAAGTAGATGACAAATTAAAAAACATCATTTCTGATACCTTTTATGGTGGGTGCTGTGATGATACCACTACCGTCAGGACAATTAAAAATATATTTGATGAGTTTGGTTATGTGCCCGATACCCATACAGCCGTTGCACTAAATGTTTATAAGCAGTATGTAAATGATACGGGCGACAGCACAAAAACCGTTATTGCATCAACTGCCAGTCCTTTTAAGTTTAACAGAAGCGTTTTGTCAGCCATTTGTGACAAAACTGAGATATCAACCGACAACGAGTTTGAACTTATTAAGATTCTGGCACAAAAGAGCAACTTAAAAATACCAAAATCTCTCAGCGGGTTAAAGAACAAAAATATAAAATTTAATTTTTCAAGTGAACCCGATGAACTTAAAAATCAGACTAAAAGATTTTTGAATATATGATGCTTTTGGAAGGATGTTTTGTTGTATGAAAAAACCTTCTACTAAAACAACCGCCATAATCGTGGCAAGTGGTACGGGAAGCAGAATGGGAAGCGAAATACCCAAGCAGTTTATTGAGGTTTTGGGTAAACCCGTAATAGCGTATACAATAAATTCTTTGAGCAAGTGCAAAGATATTGATGAAATAATTATTGTCACGCTTTCCGACTATCTGGTATACTGTAAAGACATTGTGGATGCCTTTGGGTTTGATAAAGTCAGCAGAATTGTCTGCGGAGGAGATACGCGGGGAAACTCTGTGTTTAACGGTTTAAAAGAACTGGATGATGATTGCGATATAGTGGCAATTCATGATGGAGTGCGGCCTATGATTGACAGTAACACTGTTTCCGAATGCATACATCAGGCCCGGAAGTACGGATGTGCCGCTGTGGGGGTTAAAATGAAAGACACTGTCAAAGTGTGTGATGAAAATGGATTTATCGATTACACTGCTGATCGTGAAAAAATGTGGGCCATACAAACTCCCCAGGTGTTTAAAAAAGATATAATCTATGCTCTTCACAAAGATGCTAACGAAAAAAATCTTTCGTTTACCGATGATTGTATACTTGCAGAGTCAGCAGGATACAAAGTTAAAATTGTTGAAGGACAATACGAAAATATTAAGATTACCACACCGCAGGATATTTTTATTATGAAAGGCTTACTTGGTGAATAATGTGAAAATTGGGATAGGGTATGATGTGCATCGTCTTGTCAAGGAACGCAGGTTAATTGTTGGCGGTGTTGATATTGAATATGAGTATGGTTTGCTGGGACATTCTGATGCGGATGTTCTGGTTCACGCGATAATGGACTCTTTGCTTGGCGCATCAGGATTAGGAGATATTGGCAAACTTTTTCCCGATACCGATGACAGATACAAAGGTATTTCAAGCATTGAATTACTCAAACACGTAGGAGAACTACTTAAAAACAATGGCTTTGCCATCGAAAACATTGATTCTGTTATAATCGCCCAGGCGCCCAAGTTTGCTCCTTATACAGATGAAATGGTTAAAAATATTTCCCGCGCGTTACATATTGATACATCTCAGGTGGGTGTCAAAGCCACAACTACCGAGAAACTCGGATTTACAGGCAGAGGAGAGGGGATCGCTGCCGAAGCGGCTTGTTTGATAAAATAAATTTATATATCTAAAATATTTTGAAAGGAATGTGTTTTATATGTTTACAGATATTGAAATCGCACAAAATTGTCAGATGATGCACATTGGAGAAATCGCAAAGAAACTCAATCTTACAGATGATGATATTGAGTACTACGGCAAATACAAGGCAAAGATTTCCACTGATGTGTATGAAAGACTCAAAGATAAAAAAGACGGTAAACTTGTGCTTGTTACGGCAATAAATCCGACACCCGCAGGAGAAGGCAAGACCACTACAACTGTTGGACTCGGACAAGCCATGAACAAAATAGGTAAAAACTGTATTATTGCACTGCGTGAGCCTTCACTGGGCCCTGTTATGGGTGTTAAGGGCGGCGCCGCAGGTGGCGGTTATGCACAGGTTGTGCCTATGGAGGATATCAACCTCCACTTTACTGGGGATATGCATGCAATTACTGCCGCGCACAACTTACTTGCTGCTTTACTGGACAACCATATTAAGCAAGGTAACGAGTTAAATATTGATACGACAAAAATAGTATTTAAAAGAGTTCTCGATATGAACGACCGTGCCCTCAGAAACATTGTAGTGGGTCTTGGCGGCAAAATTAACGGTGTACCTCGTGAAGACGGTTTTATGATTACCGTTGCATCCGAGGTAATGGCTATTTTGTGTCTTGCCGATTCTCTCCAGGATCTCAAACGCAGATTTGGCAAAATAATTGTGGCATACGATATGGATGGCAAACCTGTTACTGCTGCCGATTTGAAAGCCGACGGTGCTATGACACTCCTTATGAAGGATGCTATAAAGCCAAATCTTGTGCAGACTCTTGAAAACACACCCTGTCTTATGCATGGCGGTCCTTTTGCAAACATTGCTCACGGATGTAACAGTATAATGGCTACAAAACTTGCATTGAAACTCGGTGATTATGTTATTACCGAAGCAGGTTTCGGTGCTGACCTTGGTGCAGAGAAATTCTTAGACATCAAGTGTAACAGCGCAAAAATCCAGCCGGATGCAATTGTTATTGTTGCAACTGTAAGAGCGCTTAAATACAATGGTGGCGTTGCCAAAGCGGATCTTAAAGAAGAAAACCTTGATGCTTTGAAAAAAGGTATTGTAAACCTTGAAAAACACGTTGAAAACATGAAAAAATACGGTGTTCCGGTAATTGTTACACTTAACTCGTTCTTTACTGACACCGATGCTGAAACTTCACTTGTAGAAGAGTGCTGTGCAAAATTGGGCGTTAAAGTTGCAATTTCCAAAGTGTTTGAAAAAGGCGGCGAAGGCGGTGTTGAACTTGCTAAGTTGCTTTGTGAAACACTTGATAAAAACGAAGGCAAGTTCAAAAGACTCTATGATGATGAGATGTCTATTGAGGACAAAATCAACAGAATCGTAACCGAAATATACGGCGGTGCCGGTGTTGCATATACCCCTGCTGCCAAAAAGAAAATCAAACAGATTGAGGAAATGGGTCTTGATAAGGTGCCCGTATGTATTGCAAAAACACAGTATTCACTTTCTGACAACCAGAATCTCCTTGGCCGTCCCGAAGGCTTTACCGTTACTGTGCGCGACGTAAATATCTCTAACGGTGCGGGATTTGTAGTTGTTCTTACCGGCGATATTATGACTATGCCCGGTCTTCCCAAAGTTCCTGCTGCCAACGGAATTGATATAGACGATGACGGCAAAATTGTGGGATTGTTCTGATTGGAGTTATATAGATGCAATACACAAGCAATTGTTATAACGATACTTTTGAATTTGGCAAGGAATTTTCCAAGACCTTAACCAAGGGTGATGTTGTGATTTTAAACGGTGATCTCGGTGCGGGGAAAACAGCCTTTACCGCCGGTGTTGCCGCCGGACTTGGTATAACTGATTATGTATCAAGTCCTACATTCACTATCGTCAATGAATACCGCAACGGCAAAACACCCGTTTTCCACTTTGATTTGTACCGGCTCACAGGAGAAGATGATCTTTATGATATCGGTGTGGAAGAATATTTGAGCAATGACGGTATTTGTATATTTGAATGGCCGGAGTTTGCCAAAAGCCTTTTAGACAGTTATTATACTGTGGAAATACAAAAGGATTTGTCTGTTTCAGAAGATTACAGAAAAATTATTATCACGAAATCAGGTAACAAAAATGAACATATTAGCGATTGATACTTCATCTACTGTTGCTTCCGCCGCGATACTGAGTAATAAGAAACTCCTTGCAGAATATAACGTCTGTAACGGCAAAACACATTCACAGATTATTATGCCTATGATTTCAGATGTGTTGGACAAAGCGGGACTGGATATTGCAGATATTGATGTCTTTGCCACTGCCTTGGGCCCCGGTTCTTTTACGGGACTCAGGATAGGCGTTGCAACCGCAAAAACTCTGGCTCAGGCGACGGGCAAAAAAGTAATAGGTATTTCTTCTCTCCATAGTCTGAGTGCAAATGTATTGCAATACGACAACTGTATTGTCTGCCCGATAGTAGATGCAAGACGCGGAAATGTGTTTAATGCCATTTACAAAAACGGCATAAGGGAAAAGGCCGAAAGGTTGATTTCGGTAGAACTTCTGCTTAAAGAATTGAACGGGCAAAAAACCGTGTTTGTCGGTGATGGATGCGCTAAATATAGCGAAACCATAAAATCTTTAATGGGGGATAACGCTGTGTTTTTGCCCGAGCATATTTCTTTACCCAGGGCGGCTTCTGTTGCACATCTTGCTGAGATACGTGCAGCTGATAACGAATATGATGACTTATATTCGATTACCCCGATTTATGTAAGAAACTCCCAGGCTGAAAGAGAACTCAACGGAGAAACCGATGAATACGATACAAATAAGTAACATAAGGAGTGGAGTGTAAAGTGTTAGCAATTGGATGTGACCACGGCGGATTTGTGTTAAAAAAAGAGATACTGGAATATTTTGATAAAAATAATATACAGTATAAAGATTTTGGCTGCCATACAACTGATTCTGTTGATTATCCCGATATTGCAGAGGTTGTTTGTAATTCTGTGGTTAACGGCGAGTGCGAAAAAGGTATTCTTGTCTGCGGTACCGGAATTGGTATGTCAATTGCGGCAAACAAAATCAAAGGAATACGCGCTGCGCTTTTAAGTGATACTTTCAGTGCGCGGATGACTGCTGCGCACAATGATTCAAATGTAATTGCATTGGGCGGCAGAGTAATAGGAACAGAACTCGCAATAGAAATAATCAATGCTTATCTTTCAACTGAGTTTCAAGGCGGCAGACACAAAAACAGAATAGATAAAATCAAAATTCTTGAAAACAAATAGTTTTTGCTAATATGGGGTGTAATAATGAGTGAGTGGATTACCGGTTATTTTGCCGGATTGAATGAAAATCTTGCTATTTTCCTTGTTTCTATGTTGCCTGTTGTCGAATTGCGTGGTGCAATACCTTTTGGCGTGAGTCTTGGCGTGGATTGGCGCTCGGTATATCTCATAAGCGTAATAGGAAATATGATTCCTGTCCCTTTTATTATCCTGTTTTTCAGGCCTTTAATAAATTATTTAAAAGGGACACGGCTCTTTGGCGGGATTG
Organism: Oscillospiraceae bacterium; assembly: GCA_015068565.1. GTDB lineage: Bacteria > Bacillota > Clostridia > UMGS1810 > UMGS1810 > SIG455. Next base: position 10,554 of record SVKG01000037.1, read on the forward strand.
CAACTAAAATACATGAACGTTCGTTAAAAAAATCCAAAGACGTTGTTAAATATAAAATATTCGGTTTGTTTTTGTTTGTAATGATCCCATTGCCCGGCACGGGAGCATGGACCGGTTCGGCAATAGCGGCTCTGCTGGATATACGGTTGAGAAATGCTATACCTACAATTCTTCTTGGAGTATTGTGTGCCGGAATCCTTATGATGGGAATCAGTTATGGATTTGGTACTTTGTTTGTACATTTTTTTGGGTAAATTTATGATATTGAAAAGAGGTTTTACAAATGAACAGAAAATTATTTACTTCCGAGTCGGTTACTGAGGGGCACCCAGATAAAATTTGCGATCAGATTTCCGACGCCATTTTAGATGCTATAATATCTCAGGACCGTGATGCGCGTGTTGCTTGTGAAACTGCCGTAACAACGGGCCTGGTTATGGTTATGGGCGAAATCACAACCAAATGTTATGTTGATATCCCCAAGGTTGTTCGCGAAACTGTACGCGACATTGGATACGACAGAGCAAAATACGGCTTTGACTGTGATACTTGCGCTGTTCTTACATCCATTGACGAGCAGTCACCTGATATTGCTTTGGGTGTTGACAAATCTTTGGAAGCAAAAGAAGACGGTACCACTGCAGATACCGGAGCAGGAGATCAGGGAATGATGTTTGGCTTTGCTTGTGACGAAACACCCGAACTTATGCCGTTGCCGATTTCCATGGCACATACGCTTAGCAGAAAACTGGCAGAAGTGCGTAAAAAGGAGATACTCCCTTATTTAAGACCTGACGGCAAAACCCAGGTT
>SVKG01000038.1 GCA_015068565.1 Oscillospiraceae bacterium
GGTTATAGTTCCTGCTATTACTTTCGTTGCTACTATGGCATATCCTCTGGCAGTGGGTGCAAAACTCGTGTTTGCAGACGTTGATCCCAAAACAATCAATATGGATCCCGCTGACGTTGCCAGAAAGATTACTGATAAGACAAAGATGATTGTGCCTGTACATATCGGCGGATATCCTGTTGACATGGACCCCATTATGGAACTTGCCAAAAAGCACGATATCATTGTACTTGAAGATGCGGCACACGCATTCGGCGCAATGTATAAAGGCAGAAAGATCGGTACCATCGGTCACTTTGCAGGATTTTCAATGCACGAAGTTAAAAACATCACTTCATTCGGTGAGGGCGGTATCTTAACCACAACAATCCCCGGCTTCGGTCCCGAACTTAAAAGAGCACGTTTCTTAGGTCTTGATTTCTCTTGCCCTATCAAAGACTGGCTCTATAACATTACACCCATTCAGGGTAAATACGGTCCCTTTGTTCCCGGTAACAGTTCTACAACAGAGATTCAGGGACTTGGTCTTACACTTCAAGTTGCCCGTAATGAGGAAATCATTGAAATAAGAAGAAAAGCCGCTAAATATCTTACAGATAGATTTGCTGCTAACGATGCAATCATTCCTCAGGATATCGGTAATGATGAAATTAAGCCTACATTCCACCTTTACCTTCTCCAGATTGACCCTGAAAAGGCAGGAGGAGATATCCAGGTACTTAAAAAGAAACTTGAAGAAAAAGGTGTTACACAGATTGCTCACTTCGGACCTTTGTACAGATTCAAGATTGTTCAGGATATGGGCTATGATTCTGACGAAATTGCAAAGACATGTCCCAACTGTGAGGAAGTATTCTACAAGAGATTCACACACTTGCCCTTGTATGGTTTGAGTGATGAACAACTCGAATATATGGCTGATGCAGTTTTGGAATCAGTTGCAGAGATGCAGGCAGGCAAATAATTTTATATTAAATGGGGTGGGGCAGTCAGCGCTGCTGCACCCTTTTTAAATATTGAAAGGAAGATGAATATGAGTAAAGTGAGATGGGGTGTAATCGGTTGCGGCGGTATTGCCGACAGACGTACTATTCCCGGTATGCTTCTTGCAGATAATGCTGAACTTGTTGCAGTAATGGATGCAAGTATGGAAGCGGCACAGAGAGTTAAAGAAAAATATAATGTTCCCTACGCTTTTGATAATACAGACGAACTTCTCGCCGTTGACGGGATAGATGCAGTTTATATTGCTTCCCCCGTGTTTTGCCACAAAGAGCAGGTTGAGGCCGCGGCAAAAGCAGGTAAACATATACTTTTAGAAAAACCCATAGGTCTTGATATTGCCGAAGCAGAGGAGATAATTGCAATCTGCGAAAAGGCAAATATCAAACTTGGCGTTGGCTTTATGATGCGTTTTGCAGCATTCCATGAGAAAATGAAAGAAATCATAGCAGAGGGTAAAATCGGCAAACTTGTTTCTGCAAGAGCAGAATTCACATGCTGGTATCCCACAATGGATAACTGTTGGCGTCAGGAGGCTAAACTTTCCGGCGGCGGAGCCATGATGGATATGGGTATCCACTGTATAGACCTTATCAGATACATAACCGGTGCAGAATTTACTCAGGTTGCCGGTATTGCCGATAATCAGGTGTTTGAGTATAATGGAGTAGAGGATGCCGGTTATCTTATCGGACGTCTGAGTAACGGTGCCGTTGCTTATGTTGGCGCCAACTTCAATATTCCTGATGAGATTGCAAAGTGTGCCCTCGAATTTTACGGCACAGCGGGAAGCCTTACCGCCGTGGGAACACTGTCGCAGATAGAAACAGGCACTGTTGAACTTGTTTGCGGCGATAGCAGTGCCCAGTACGATGCGCAGCAGAACCGCACCATGGCAGAGCCTGTTAAACTTGAAGTAGAATTTGGTAATATGTATACCAAAGAGATTGAAGGTTTTGGCAAAGCCGTTCTCGGTGAGGGCGAGATTCCCGTTACCGCTGCCGATGCCCTTGCAGCACAGAAGGTTGTTGAATCCGTATATAAGAGCAATTCCGGTAATACACATATTAAACTTTAATATATTTTTCATAATAAAACCCGCACACGAAAGTGTGCGGGTTTTGTGTTATCATCTTTCAATGATTTTTTCAAGGGGAACATCGGCTTCTATATATCCTTTTTGTGTAAGCCAGTTGATGGTATTTTTGTAATTTGCATTCATAGTAAAATGTTCTCTCTTGTAATACTTTCCGTCTTCATCATAGTATTCGGCGGTTGCCTCGTGGTTTTGTCCGCTATTTGTAGTAGTAAAATCGATATATCCGTTCATAACACTGTTCCCGCCGTTATGGAGTTCGCTGAAACTCAATGAAAGGACTTCGTCCTGAATCACCCTTATAAATTCATCAACTTCCTCGGGTTTGATTTTGGCATTGCGGGAATACTGTTGGTAATTTACATACAGTTCAATGGCGTATGCGCTTTCGCCGTGTTTGAATACGGGCTCGGATTTCATCTTGTAGTCACTGTTTTCATAAATAACATCCATAATCCGGTTTTGTTTTTCGGTGTTTACACGGTATATTCTGTGTACCTCTCTGCCGTTTTTGAGTTTATATTTAAATTGCAGACGTGTTTCATAATAACCGCTGACCGTGATGGGTATGTTGTCGTCTTTTACAAATTCGGAATGAGAATCGGTGACATATTTTATAAGTTCACTGTCAGTGGTGAAGGGTTCGTTGTCAGAATAATAATAACTGAAAACAGATGCTGATTCAATATCCTCTGTTTTTGGTACATAGGTTTCATACCCGAAGAAAGTCGTGTGTGAAAATAATGCGGTCATACAAAGAAAAGCAACTGCAAATCCGATATATCCTTTATATGAGCGTTTGAATACGTTGAAAGATTTTTTAAGCAGCATCTCCGATGCAAAATATGTAATTATACTTACCGCCGTAACGGTAGAAACAAAATATACTGGCGCATCCTCCAATGTATATGACAGAATCCCGAATGCGGCAACAGTTGCGAGGAATGTTACCGAATACTTGAATATGCTGTTAAGGCATTCAAATCCTGCGATTTCCTCAGCGTTTTCCAACTTTCTTTTTTTGTACATAAAGTATGATACAAAGTATATAACGATTGAAACGCCTATGTGTACCATAGCGGTTATGGGAGAAAAGTTTTCCCTGAATGATTGTGAGTTTCCCAGTGATGCGCCGATTACAAAAAAGTTGTTTTCAGCCAATGTATCCATAATGGCGTTGTTGCTTGTATATCCGTAAAGGAATTTACTTGCAAAAGCCGACAACCCCGCCGCCACGGAGATAACAAAACAATGGACTAAAACATTGAGTACCACTGCTGCAAAACTGTTTCCCGTAATCATTGAGGCAAACACTGCACAGGCAAACATGGTAAAGAGGATATACAAAAGTATACCTGTCCATATCAGGCAGGAGTTAATCGTAAAGTAATCCCCGTAACCGGAAAGGGAGATAATTGCAAGAATCATCCCGTTTATGATAACCGGTATAACCATAAGGGTAAATGCTCCCAGAAGAGAAGAAAAATAATTTGATTTTCTTGATGTAGGGATGCTGTGGTTAAATACGGCTGATTTTTTGGAATGTACAAACCTTAATATAAGCAAGGCCGTAACGGTAGGTACAAATAGTGAGATTATTGCAGATACTCCCAGATGGTCGCCCCGTAATATCAGAGGATTTTGTATAAATCTTTCTGCTATTTGTGCATCGGTCAGGTGGGCATATCTTTCTTTGCCGGATAAAAGTATGCTCATGCCGTTTAATAAAAACAGTATTATAAAATACAGAAAACTTCCCCATTTGTAACGTTTAACAGTGGATTTGTATACGCCCTTGTTAAATAATGATGTTTTTGAAGTCATAACCCAAACCTCCTAACTCATAGATAAATACCTCTTCAAGGGTAAGACTGATTCTTTCGCACAGAATAGGGGACAACGATTGGATGATTTCGTCGGTCTTATCTCCGTCACCCCGTATAATAATGTTGTATACAGAGCCGATTTTGGATACGTTCAATACTCCTTCGATATTGTCAATGGCGTCATCTTTGTCTTCCCTGAAAGCGACCTGATATTTAAACACGCTTCCTTTCAGGTCATCAAGAGGTTTTTCCATTATAAGATGTCCGTTATGTATAATGCCCACCCAGTCGCAGATATCTTCAAGTTCACGCAGATTGTGTGATGAAACAAGAACAGTGAGTTCTCTGTCGGATACATCTGCTATGAGGAGCGAAAGCACCTGTTTTCTCATAACCGGGTCAAGTCCGTCTAACGGCTCGTCTAATATAAGCACATCGGGCATAGCCGATAGCGACAGCCAGAACGCCACTTGCTTTTTCATTCCTTTTGATAACTTCCGTATCTGCTTTTTTTCGTCTATATTAAAAATGTCTTTTAATTTTTCGTATCGTTCACAACTGAAATCAGGATAAATATCCCGATAAAAATTTGCCATTTGCCTGATGGTGAAAGTGCTGAAATAAAACCAGTCGTCTGAGATGTTGAGAACTTTTTGTTTCAGTTTTTCATTTTCGTAAACCATTTCACCGTTTATCAGTATTTCGCCCTCGTCAGGCTTTAATACGCCGTTTATGTGGTTGATTATGGTTGTTTTACCGGCACCGTTTGGTCCGACGAGGCCGTATATGACGCCTTTTGGAATGGCAAGAGATATGTCTGACAAAACTTTGAAATCGTCAAAGAACTTTGTCACGTTTTTAACTTTTATCATAACTGCTCCTCCTTGTATATGCTGTTTATAATATTGTAGACTCCGTCTTTGTCAGCATTTAAAAATTTAAGTTCACGGATTACAGCATCTAATTTTTCGTATAATTCATTGATTTTGTCATTGTCCTTTGTTTCGGGTGGGGGAGATACAAAGCACCCCTTTCCTTTAATGCTGTAAATGTAGCCTTCGGATTCCAGATGGCGATAGGCCTTCTGTACAGTGTTGGGATTAACCGTGAGGCTTACGGATAACTCTCTTACTGATGGCAGTTGCTGATCAGTGTGATAAACATGGTTTACTATAAGTTCTTTCACACCGGCAACAATCTGTTCGTAAATACTTCGCGGGTCCTTATAATCAATGTATAACATTTCACACCTCCAAACTGTATTACGTGTACTATTACACTTAGTATAACGTGAAAATCATAATCTGTCAATACAAATTTATAAAAAAATAATAATTGATAAAAATTGATTGACATTTTAATAAAAAAAGTATAAAATTATAAGTGTGTTTTAGCTATTATGACAATATCGATAAATATGACAAAATAACGCGGAAAAGGAGGAAAGATAGAATTTGGATACAACCGGTATAATCATAATAATGGGCATCGTAGCCGTTGTGCTGATGTTTGTAGGAATAATAATCGGCATCGGTTACAGAAAAAAGATAGCAGAGTCTGAAATCGGGAGCGCAGAAGATGAAGCAAAGCGTATTGTAGAAGAAGCGATGAAGCGTTCCGAGAGTAAGCGTAAAGAAGTTCTTTTGGAAGCAAAAGAAGAGATTCACAAAAGCAGAGCAGAGTTTGAGAGTGAAATCAAAGAGCGCAGAAGCGAGATTTCACGACAGGAAAGACGTATTCAGCAGAAGGAAGACGCGCTGGATAAAAAAGATGAAAAGCTTAATGTAAAAATCAAAGAGATCGATAAACTCAAAGAAGAAACTGACAAAATGAAGGCAGACCAGATGAAGATTCTGGAAAGAATTTCTTCAATGAGCGTAGAAGAAGCCAAGGATTATTTACTTAAAAGTGTAGAATCTGAAATTCGTCATGAAACTGCTAAAATGGTAGAAGAGATAGAGATGCGCGCTAAGGATGAGGCTGATAAGAGAGCAAAAAATATTATCAGTAATGCTATTCAGCGGTGTGCAGCCGATCACGTGGCAGAGGCTACTGTATCAGTAGTAGCGCTTCCCAGTGATGATATGAAGGGAAGAATCATCGGCCGCGAGGGCAGAAATATCAGAACTTTGGAAACAATGACGGGTATAGACCTTATTATTGACGATACACCCGAAGCGGTAGTTTTGTCAGGTTTTGATCCCATCCGCAGAGAAGTTGCCAGAGTAGCACTTGAAAAGTTGATTTCAGATGGCAGAATCCACCCTGCAAGAATTGAAGAAACTGTTGAAAAAGCCCGTAAGGAAGTTGATGCAGTTATAAAGCAGGAGGGTGAACATGCAACATTTGAAACAGGTGTTCACGGGTTACATCCTGAATTGATTAAGCTTTTAGGCAGACTCAGATACCGTACCAGTTACGGCCAGAATGTTTTAAAACATTCAATAGAGGTTGCGCACGTTGCCGGTATTATGGCAGCGGAGTTGGGCGTAGATATTAAACTTGCAAAACGCGCAGGTCTTTTGCACGATATAGGTAAAGCAATCGACCATGAGGTTGAGGGTTCACACGTAGACCTGGGTGTTGATGTGGCTAAAAAGTATCGTGAATCAAACGATGTTATTCACGCGATTGCGGCGCATCACGGTGATGTTGAGGCCAATACAGTAATTGCTTGTATTGTACAAGCGGCTGATGCAATATCTGCTGCACGTCCCGGTGCAAGACGCGAAAATATCGAAAGTTATATCAAACGTCTGGAAAAACTTGAAGAGATAGCGCAGAGCTATAACGGCGTTGAAAAATCATATGCAGTTCAGGCAGGCCGTGAGATAAGAATAATGGTTAAGCCTGAGGTTATAAGCGACGATGATATGGTGCTTGTAACAAGAGATATTGTTAAACAGATAGAACGTGAGATGGAGTATCCCGGACAGATTAAAGTAAATGTAATCAGGGAGACTCGCTCAGTAGATTATGCTAAATAAACACAAACTTAAAGAGAGTGGCAAACGTCACTCTCTTTTGTACCATTAGAAAGGCGGAAAGGTAAAAATATGCGAATACTTGCTGTGGGAGATGTAACGGGTGAGAGCGGACTGGAATTTATAAGGTCGAATCTTAAATATCTTAAACAGGATGAAAATATAGATTTTTGCATTGTAAACGGTGAAAATGCCGCCGTGCGTAACGGAATAACTCCCAAAGAGTATGAGGTGCTTATCCAATGCGGTGCAGATGTGGTAACACTCGGCAACCATACCTTTGATAGGGGAGAAATTAAAAAAGTCCTTACAAACAGTGATATTATACGCCCTGCAAACTATCCCGAGGGAACCGACGGCAGCGGAAGCACAGTAATAAGTGTCGGCAATAAGCGTATCGGTATCATCAATTTGCTTGGTAATGTGAATTCTTTCCGTGTTGACTGCCCCTTTAAGACGGCAGATATGGAGATAGAGAAACTCAAAGATAAGTGCGATATGATCTTCGTGGATTTTCATGCAGAGGCAACAAGTGAAAAACTTGCCCTTGCGTTTTATCTTGACGGACGTGTAACGGGCATATTCGGCACTCATACCCATGTGCAAACGGCTGATGAACGTATTATGCCGAGAGGCACGGGTTATATAACCGATTTGGGTATGACGGGAGTTGTAAACTCCGTTCTCGGTGTTGATAAGGATATAATTATAGAAAGATTCCGCACTTCCATGCCGGTTAAATTTCAACCGGCGTACGGCAGTTCGATGATGTGCGGAGTAATATTTGAAACAGATGACGATACTGATAAATGTAAATTTGTCAAAAGAGTTCGTATTGAGTAGGTGCTTAGATGAAAAAAACTGTTCTGTGTATTGCCTTGACTGCTTTGATTCTGTGTGGTTGCGGTAAAGATACGGATTATACTGCCGAATCCGGCACGATTTCTGCGGAAACTTTGGAACCTGTGAGGGGCGGCATTGTAAATTTATTTTGCGATACTCCCGATACACTCAATCCCATTGTTACGGGGTATAAAAGTGTTTCGCAAGTGATGGATCTTGTCTATGACGGGCTTTTCCGCACGGAGAATAATTTTTCTGCCACTCCGGTTCTTGCGTCCGGATACGTTGCAGAAGCAAATAATACCGTTTATGTTGTAAAACTAAATAAGAAAATCAAATTCCATAACGGTTCTGATTTTGATGCCGCAGATGTTGTTGCAACTTTCCGGCATATTGCAAATAGCGATTCTAAATATAAATCAGCCCTTGCAGATGTAAAATCCTGCTATGCCCATTCAGACGATACAGTTGTTTTTGAACTTAATATCCCTAAATCAAATTTTGCTAATCTCCTGGATTTCCCCATACTTCCCGCTGAGAGCAGCGATGCAGATTTTACTGCGGATAACGTCAACTTTATCCCTGACGGCACCGGTAAGTATAAAGTTCATACCAAAGACGCAATCGGTATAACACTTGTGGAAAACAAGGATTATAAATTAAGTGACGAACCCTATGTTGATGAAATCAGAATAAAGTTTATGAAAGATGCTTCCGTTGCCAAATATAATTTTGAGGCAGTTGAAACAGATTTCATAACGACTGATCTGTATGCGTGGGGCGATACTGCCATGAACGGAAATTTTTCTGCTTATGAGTATGAGAGTAACCGCCTTACCTTTATAGGATTAAATTGCAGTAATTTTGTCCTTTCAGATAAAAACATACGCAAAATCCTTGCAGGTGCTGTTGATAAGGACAAGTTTGTGTCGGATATACTGTATTCTCACGGTGCGAGAGTTGATTTGCCCGTAAATCCCAATGCCTACTTTGCCACAGGCGGCTTACTTGCCGACCTCTATGAATCCGGTAAAACACTGAACCTTCTCAAAGGCTCCGGTTGGCTGGACCTCGATGGTGACGGAGTGCTCGATAAGTATTTCGATGACCAACAATACAGTATGTCGTTCAGACTGATAGTAAATTCAGGTAACGGTAATGCGGTAAAACTTGCCCAGATGCTCAAATCCAATTTAGCCCCCGAAGGAATAAATCTTGATGTCGTGTATCTTGATTATTATAATTATGTTGCGGCAGTGCAAAATGGTGATTATGATATGTTTATCGGCAGGACGGATATAGCCAATGACTGTGATGTTTCATTTATGTTAAAGACGGGCGGTTATCAGAATTTTTACAGATTTTCTTCACCCGATATGGATGATGCCTTGTATAGAGTTTCCGTTGCAAATGGTGAAAATAACATAAAAAATGCATATAAAGAATTTGAGTCAGTCTTTAAAGATGAAATGCCTGTGATACCATTGTATTTTGAAACTGATGCGGTTTTTTCTTCAATCCGTATAAAGGGCGATCCCAATGTTTCAAGAACCGGAATTTTTACCGGGTTTGAGAATGTATATGTAGAATATAAAGAGTAGTTGATATTTTTAAATAAGGAGGGATATTATGGGCACCGTAGCAGTAATCGGAGCGGGAGCATCGGGAATAATTGCGGCACTCACTGCAAGTGAGAGACATAATGTAGTTTTGCTTGACGGTAATGATAAATGCGGCAAAAAGATTTTACTCACCGGTAACGGCAGATGCAATTACTGGAATAGTGTTATAGGTGCCGATATGTATGAAACCGACAGCAGAAATTCCCTTGAAAAAATATTAACTGACGAAAATTTGGGTAATGTGTTAAGTTTCCTCGAAAGACTTGGTATCTATCCAAAAATCAAAAACGGGTATTATTATCCGTACTCCAATCAGTCAACAAGTATACGGGAGATATTTGAAAAAAAGATAGAAAACAGTAATATAAAGTTTGAAACAAATTTCAAAGCAGAGAAAATCTTTGAAAAAGACGGCAGATTCTCTGTTGTATCTGCCGACGGCAAAAAGATTTCCTGTGATAAAGTAATAGTAGCCACAGGGTCAAAGACCTATCCCAAAACCGGTAGTGACGGTACGGGATATACCCTTGCCGAAGCGATGGGGCATAGTGTAAATATGCCGCTTCCCGCCCTTACTGGTTTGATTTCCACCGGTAAGTTTTTAAAGGACTGGGAGAAAATCCGCTGTGATGCCGGTGTAACACTCTTTGTCAACGGCAAACCTGTAAAAACCGATGTTGGCGAAATCCAACTGACGGCAAAAGGCGTAAGCGGAATTTGTGTTTTCAATGTAAGCGGAGTCGCAGCAAAACACCTGTATCATAATGACAAGGTGGAGATAAGCATTAACTTTATGCCGCATCTTGAAAACGAGGTTTATAAGTGGTTGGATGAGCGTTGTAGCAAATTAACGGATATGACTGTTGAGATGGTGCTTGAAAGCATATTCAATTATAAACTTATGTTTGTTTTGCTGAAAAAAGCGGGAGTAACCAAAGACAGTAAATGGCAGAATATGAATGATTCACAGCGTAACTCCCTTTGCAGAGCGATAGAGGATTTTCGTATTCCTGTATTGGAAACAGAATCATACGAAAAAGCACAAGTATGTACGGGGGGAGTACCTCTTTCGCAGATAAATCCCCATACAATGGAATCACTGGTAAAACCGAATGTGTATTTTGCGGGTGAAATTTTAGACGTAGACGGCAGATGCGGCGGATATAATCTTGCTTTTGCATTTATAAGCGGATATATATCCGGCAGGAGTATATGATGATAAGGGTACGGCAGATTAAGATAGATGCATTAAATGATACGGAAGAAATGCTTTTGAAGGCTGTTGCTAAAAAACTGAAATCGGAGCAACGGCAAATTTGTGGTACGTCAATTATAAAAAAGTCCATAGACGCCCGTAATAAAAGCAGCGTGTGTTATGTGTATGAACTGGATGTGCAGGTGCAAAACGAGGCGGAAGTTTTGAAAAAATGTAAGAGCGCCGATGTGTTTGTGACACCGGACACAGAATACCACTTTGATAAATCGGGCACTGTACCTGTCAAACATCCTCCTGTAATCGTGGGTTCGGGTCCTGCCGGACTGTTCGCGGCATATATTCTTGCCGAAAACGGTTATAACCCCATTGTGATAGAACGTGGAGAAGACATTGACCGCAGAACAGAAACGGTGCGGAAATTCTGGGCAGACGGTAAACTTAATAAAGAATCAAATGTTCAGTTCGGTGAGGGCGGAGCAGGTGCTTTTTCCGATGGCAAACTCAATACCCTGGTAAAAGACGAGGGCA
>SVKG01000001.1 GCA_015068565.1 Oscillospiraceae bacterium
GGCGCAGAGTACCGTGGCGGTGCACAGTTTAAACGTATAAACGGCGGCGCTCTGACTGTTATAAATGTAGTTAATCTTGAAGAGTATCTTTACAGTGTTATAGGCAAAGAGATGAGCCCCTCCTGGAACATCGAGGCGCTCAAAGCACAGGCAGTGTGTGCCAGAGGGTTTGCCATAAGCAACAAAAACAAATTTGCCCGTTACGGCTTTAATCTTGACAACACCACATCAAGTCAGGTGTACAAAGGCGTCTCCACCGAGGCGGAAAGTACCCGCCGTGCAGTTGACGAAACCCGAGGGACTGTACTTATGTATGACGGGGGTATAATTGAATCTATCTATTGCTCCTGTACGGGCGGTGCAACGGCAAATGCCGAAAATGTGTGGGGCGGTAAGTACCCCTATCTGGTTAGCGTAGTCGATATTTACGAAAATCCCGAAGAGGTATCACGGTACAGTTGGAGTATTACCCTTACCGCTGATGAAATCAAGGAGTGCCTTGCAGGTGCTGACGTTAACATCGGCGATATAAAAAATGTAAAAATAATCAGCAGCGATGACGCAGGGTATGTGTGCGAACTTCTGTTTGAGGGCACAGGCGGTACCCATACTGTAAAGCGTTCCTCCTGCCGTACAATCTTTGGCGGCAAACTCCACAGTCAGCGCTACACCATAGCAGGTGGCGAGGATGTGTTTGAAAAAGTGACTGTACTTTCTGCCGCGGGGGCGGCAAATATAGAATCAAACAATCTGTATGTTCTTGGCGCCGGTGAGAATTCCTCTGTTTATGTAAAGTCTGCCGCCGATATAAAGGAATATAAAAAGGTATCCTCTCCCTATGCAAAGGACGGGGAATTTACCTTTAACGGCAACGGCTGGGGACACGGCGTAGGTATGAGCCAGTGGGGGGCAAAAGCCATGGCTGATATGGGATTTACCTACGGGGATATCCTGACATTTTACTACACCGGAACATATCTTGAAAAACTGTACTGATCAGGAGAGAATTACCATTGAAAACATCAGATTTTTATTATGACCTTCCGCCGGAACTTATAGCACAGACTCCGCTTAAAGACAGAGCGTCGTCAAAACTTCTTGTTTTAGACAAGCACACCGGCGATATATCACACCGTCACTTCTTTGACATCTGCGATATGCTCGGAGAGGGCGACTGTCTTGTGCTTAACGACACGCGGGTACTTCCCGCACGTCTTTACGGCGTTAAAGAGGGCAGCGGCGGTAAGATAGAGTTTTTGCTTTTAAACCGCATTGACAAAGACTGTTGGGAGATAATAGTAAAACCCGGCAAAAAAGCCAAACCCGGCGCAAAGTTTGTGTTTGGTGACGGGTTGCTCCAAGCGGAAATTATTGAAACCGTAAACGACGGAAACAGAATAGTAAAGTTTATCTACGAGGGTGTTTTTGAAAACATCCTTGACCGGCTGGGCGAGATGCCCCTGCCGCCTTATATAACGGAAAAACTTGCTGACAAAGAACGCTATCAGACGGTGTATTCAAAACACAACGGCTCGGCAGCAGCACCTACTGCGGGATTGCATTTTACTCCCGAACTTCTGGAAAAAATCCGTCTTAAAGGCGTAAATATTGCCTATGTAACTCTCCATGTGGGGTTGGGTACATTCCGCCCCGTCAAGTGCGACGATGTGGAAAATCACAAAATGCACTCGGAGTTCTACATTATAACAGAGGAATCCGCCAACATAATCAACCGCACCAAAAAATCCGGAGGCAGAATAATATCGGTAGGCACAACGTCATCGAGGGTGCTCGAAACCGTTGCCGATGATGATGGCTTTGTGTCGGCACAGACGGGGTGGACAGATATTTTTATTTATCCGCCTTACAGATTCAAAACTGTGGATGCACTCATTACAAACTTCCATTTGCCGGAATCGACACTCCTTATGCTTGTAAGTTCACTGGCGGGTAAGGAGAATATTTTTAACGCATACTCACAGGCCGTTGCGGAAAAATACAGATTTTTCAGTTTTGGCGATGCGATGTTTATATGCTGAGTAACGGAGAATTTTTATGTTTAAATTACTTACAACAGACGGCAATGCCCGTCGTGGTGAATTTACCACCGTACACGGAACGGTACAGACACCTGTATTTATGAATGTAGGAACACTTGCCGCCATAAAAGGCGCAGTGTCAACTGTGGACTTAAAAGATGTGGGATGTCAGGTTGAACTTTCAAACACATATCATCTGCACGTCCGTCCCGGTGACGATGTGGTGTACGATATGGGCGGTCTGCACAAGTTTATGAACTGGGACAGACCTATCCTTACCGACAGCGGCGGTTTTCAGGTGTTTTCCCTTGCCAAACTCCGCAAAATCAAGGAGGAGGGTGTGTACTTCTCCTCACATATCGACGGCAGAAAGATATTTATGGGGCCTGAGGAGAGTATGCAGATACAGTCAAACCTTGCCTCTACCATAGCGATGGCTTTTGACGAGTGTGTGGCACTTCCCGCAAAATACGATTATGCAAAAGCCTCACACGAGCGCACGGTACGTTGGCTTGAAAGATGCAAAACAGAGATGTCGCGTCTTAATTCCTTAGATGGTACCATAAACAAAAATCAACTGCTTTTCGGCATAAATCAGGGTGCGACGTTCGACGATCTCAGGATAGAGAATATGCAGACCATTGCAAAAATGGACCTTGACGGCTACGCCATAGGCGGTCTTGCAGTGGGTGAAACCCACGAGGAGATGTATCATATTTTAGACGTCACCGTCCCCCATGCACCCGAGAACAAACCACGATATCTTATGGGAGTAGGTACTCCCGCAAACATACTGGAAGCGGTGGACAGAGGCGTGGACTTTTTCGACTGTGTAATCGCAAGTAGAAATGCCCGTCACGCAAACCTTTTTACCGAAAACGGGTATATGAACCTTATGAACAAAAAGTACGAAAGAGACCCGTTGCCCATTGACCCCGAGTGTAACTGTCCAGCGTGCAGGAATTATTCAAGAGCGTACATCCGCCACCTGTTCAAAGCAGGAGAGATGCTTGCGATGAGGCTGTGTGTACTGCATAACCTGTACTTTTACAACAAGATGATGGCAGACATAAGAGAGGCAATAGAAAACGGCTGCTACAAAAAATTCAAGCAGGAAAAAATCGAAAAATATACAAAAAGACTGTAACTTTAAAAGGCTGAACAAATCAACTGTTCAGCCTTTTTGTCATAGATAAATTATCCCTTGACCGCTCCGTCTGCCACGCCCCGTACAATATATTTTTGCAAAAACAGAAACACCGTCACAATAGGCACAATAGAAATCAGCACCGCGGGGAATATGAGTTCCCAGGGGTTACCGAACTGTCCGGCGGTCATCCTTGCAAAGTAGAGTTCCAGAGTAAGGGTACGGTTGCTGCCGTTACCTATTACGAGGAAAGGCAAAAGGTAGTCGTTCCATATCCACAGGGCGTTTAGTATTATAACCGTTGCAGTGGTGGATTTCATAAGCGGAAATATTACAGAAAAAAACATCCGCATGGCACCTGCTCCGTCAATTAGTGCCGCCTCCTCTATGCCTCTCGGAATGCTTTTGGCAAAGCCGTGGTATAAAAACACCGAAAGGCTGAGTCCGAATCCGCCGTACATTATTATAAGTCCGGTTATGTTTTTAAGACCTGCCGTCTCAAATATTGACAGCAGCGGATACATAACCGCCTGAAAGGGTATGAGCATTGCCGCCGTAAACATATACAGTGCCAACGACGAAAGACGGGTTTTGCTTCTGGCAATTATCCACCCCGCAAGTGATGATACAAGCACAATCAATGCAACCGACAGCACCGTTACAACAAAGGTTATCGTAAGCGACCTGAAAAAGTCTATCTCCCCCGCCGCCCTTATGATATAGCCGATATTCCACTGCTCAGGCAAAGCAGTGGGAGACCCGATTATCTCCGATTGTGTTTTAAAGGAGTTTATAAACAGAAACGCCAAAGGTGACAGAGTGACGGCTGAAAGTACAGTCAGCACTACATACAGTATTGCAAGGTTTGTTTTTTTCTTCAACTAAGTTCCACCTCTCTGCGTTTTGTAACCGAAAGTTGTATTAAAGTGACGGCGGCAATCAGAACAAAAAATATTACCGCCTGTGCCTGTGCCATTCCGTAATCGGGAGGAGCAGTATCCCGTGTGGTACGCAGAATCTGCATGGCAAGGAGACGGGTATTGAAGTTGCCGTCGGTAAGTGCCACGTTCTGGTCGAGAAGTTTAAAGCAGTTGGCAAGGGTTAAGAAAAACACTATGGTTATTGCCGGCATCAGCATAGGCAGAGTTATCACCTTAAACTGTTGGAGTTTACCTGCGCCGTCTATCTGTGCCGCTTCATAGAGGTCTGCGGGGATGTTGTTTAGTCCTGTTATATATATTATCATCATATACCCCGCCATCTGCCACGTTACCATAAACACAAGGGCAATCAAAGCCTTGTTGCTGTCTTGCAGCATATTGGTAAGAAAAGGTATGCTTACAATACCGTTGGCGCCGAACAGAATATCGGAAAACACATTCTGGAATATAAACTGCCAGATAAACCCCAGTGCAAGACCGCCCAGCAGATTAGGCAGAAAAAACACCGTTCTGTATACTCCTGCTCCCTGCCTTACCGATGTTACCATAAGGGCAAGGACAAGCGCCACCACGTTAATCACCACAACCGCTAAAAGGGTAAACTTTACCGTATAGAAAAATGCATTTGTAAATCTTGGGTTTTTAAATGCGGCAATATAGTTATCAAACCCCACAAAGGACTCAAACACACCGCCACCGGCAAAATAAGTGCCCCGCCAGGAGGTAAAGGAGTATAAAACACCCGCCGCGAAGGGTATCACAATTACGGCAAAAAACAAAATAGCAGCAGGTGTAACCACCGGCAGAAACCACTTCTTGTAATACTTGTCCATCAGTAATCAATCCTTTTCACAGTTGACCTTATTTCAAACCTGCCATCTCTTTCCATTTGTTTATGGCGTTGTCCGCTATGGCTTTGTAGTCTTCTTCTGTCCACTTTTCTTTGATGAGGTATTTTTCCATAATATCAAGACCTACCACATCTGTTGTCCATGTCACAGGCGCTCCGCCGTAGGGGTTGGATATCACATCGCCTGACTCCATATACCTTATGATGGATTCGCCCAGACTGTTATCGAGTTCAATGTCCTGGTGGTCGGCGTTATAAGGGATAAACGCCATCTCCTCTACAACAAATTTCTGCCCCGTCTCCGAGGTATTTAACCATACAAGAAAATCCATGGCAGTCTGTTTTTGCTCTTCTGTCGCTTTTGCATTTATTGCATAGTAGTTAGGAACATATACACTGATTGAACGGTTAAGTTTATCCGCTGTCATACCCTCTGCCGTTACGGCTGCATCGGATATGGGCAGTTTAACAGGTATAAATTCCAGTGTTTCCACTATATCGCCGTTCGCCTTTTCGATATTTGTATACGCCCAGTTACCCTGCTTGATAAAGAGCGCTTTGCTGTCTGCAAAAAGTTGTACTGCCGAATCGTAATTTGCTGTTGTGGTATTTATAAAATCAGCACCACGGGCAAGTGGTCCGTTTTTACCCGCTGCATAGGTGGTCTTGAAATCCAACGCCCTCGCATAGGAAAGCATCGGCTCTCTCAGTGACTCTATCTGCTTCTCCGTCGCGGCAGCCGCCTCGGCAGGGTTTGAAAACACAGCGTTGAGCGCTACGTTTATCATATGGTCGCCGTAAGTCCATTTATCTGCACCCGCCACGGCAAACACACCTGTAAGTTTACCTGCAAGTTCTGCTTTTTCGGGACGCAGATTATAAGTTGTTCCGCTTAAAGTAACAGATGACGCTGTGCCCTCTTTTATATATTTATCCACAGCCTCTACAAGGCTCTGGAACTCCTCATAACTTGCAGTCCTCACATCTTTGATAAATCCTGAGGACGCTCCGTCGCCGAAAAGAGCGTCTACCATACGGGTATCGACAATATATCCGTATCCTTCCACGTTATAAGGAATACCGTAACTGTTTGTCCCGTCAGAGGTAAGGCGCATATTCTCCGGTACGGCATCTGCGAGGTCTTTGAACTTGCCCTGCCCCACAGTGTTAAAATCGAGCACATAGCCGCCCTCTTCCCATTCTTTAAGTTCCTGAATGTTCACTATCGAAAAAATAGTGGGCATATTCTTTGAGTTCATCTCCGCACGGAGCGTATCTATACTGCTTGTACCGCTGCCGAGAGAAAAGGTTTTTACCTTTTTGCCCGTCTCATTCTCAAACTCCTTTGCAGCCGCAGCCAATGCCGTAGCACTCTCGCCCTTGCCGTTAAAGATATACAAATCCTGTCCGGCTCTTTCCATTCCGCATCCGCAAAGGCATGAAAAACACATTACAACTGCCAAACACATACAAAATATTCTGGCGGTATTTTTCATTGTTATTCCCCTTTCCAATTTATATTTATAAATAAAAAAACCGTATGAGATATAATGTTCCCATACGGTTAGTGTTGAATATTTATTAAAGATTATTCATTCAAATTTATCTTCTATATCTGTTAATTCTTCCATATTTTCCAAATCGAGTTTGTCATAATTGAAATCTATGGCTTTTATAACCTGCAAATACATCAGGCTTGTGTGGTCTTTAAAATTGCGGACAATCTTTTTGGCTCGTTCCTTGTCGCCCACATACATCTCAAATTTTAAAAGCGGAATCCTGTCCTCGGTAATTTCTGCCTTAACAAGATATTCCTCCTCGTTTACAGGCACTATTGAAGCGTCAAGTTTGTTGCCGCTTAAAACGTCTTTGTTTATCCTGTCAATCTCCTGCTGCATCCTGATACGCACACTGCGCAGAAGCCTTTCGCCAAAAAACCCCAGCGTTTCGCTGCCCTGCTGTGTGAGCGAGAACACCGTCTGTCCGTCGTAGTGCAGTTCCTCGATGTTTCCGCTGTCTATAAGGTCCGATATCGGCACCGTAAGCAGACAGTAACTCACATCTGCCGCAGCACTCAAAACATGAAAAATACGGGTGTAGGTGGCACTGACTTTCAGTTTGCCAACAGCATACAACACCATAAGTTTTATATCTTCATCATTTTCAGCAGGTCTGTACTTTAACGGTTCCATATCCATCTCCTTATAAACAATGGCGTGGCTCTTTTACAAAAGTCACGCCGCCCATTCATTAACCCTCTATAAAAAATGGCTTTAACTCTTTCATTATCTCTCCGGTATCATCCGAATGGATTTCAACCATAATCGGCTTGGCAAGGTCTAAACTGAATATTCCCATAATAGACTTTGCGTCAACGACATATCTGCCGGAGGTCAGGTCAATATCAAAGTCGTATTTGCTTACAATGTTGACAAACTTTTTGACGTCACTGATTGAATTGAGCATTACATCTACTGCTACCAAATTAAACGCCTCCTTTGAATTTTCTTTTTATATTTTACCCTTTTTTTGAAAAAAAGTCAATTTAATTTCTATTGAATTTTTCCGGGATTGGTGTATAATTATTATGTAATGTTTACACAGGAGTTTTTTTATGAACAAAACAGTGGCTTTTCACACCTTGGGCTGCAAGGTGAACCAATACGAAACCGAGGCTATGGCGGAACTTTTTGCCGATGCCGGATTTACAGTTGTGCCCTTTGATAGCGTGGCGGGGGTATACGTTATAAACACCTGTACGGTAACAGGGATGAGCGACAGGAAATCACGGCAGATGATACACCGTGCAAAGGCTCTTAATCCCGATGCCGTTATTGCGGTAGCAGGATGTTACAGCCAGGTGTCGCCACAAGATGTTAAAGACACAGGCGCCCACGTTGTAGTAGGCAACGAGAATAAGGCAAAAATAGTACAACTGGTTACAGACGCGATAAAGGGCGTGGAAAACAGCGATGTTTCCGATATTATGAAGGCACGGACATTTGAGGATATGCACATTTCCTCTTTTGGAGAAAAAACACGTGCCTTTGTCAAAATTGAGGACGGATGCAATTCGTTTTGTTCCTATTGCATTATCCCCTACGCCAGAGGACCCGTGCGCAGCAGACCGCTGGAAAGTATCGTTGACGAAGTGTCGGTTCTTGCAAAAAACGGATTCAGCGAAGTGGTGCTTACAGGTATACATATAGCATCCTACGGTCTTGATATACCCGATGAGCAAATCAATCTTGGTGATGTTATCAAGTCCGTTCACGGAATTGACGGCATCAAAAGGATACGCCTTGGTTCAATAGAGCCGAGAATCCTTACAGAGGATTTTGTAAAAAAACTGGCATCACTGCCAAAAGTATGCAATCATTTTCATATATCCGTACAAAGCGGTTGTGACGAAACCCTTTCAAGAATGAACAGAAAATACGATACCGCACTTTTCAGGCAGGTGGTCAAAAACATCCGCAAATACATACCCGACAGTGCCATCACAACTGATATAATGGTGGGCTTTCCCGGTGAAACGGAGGAAGAATTTGAAAAATCCCTTGCCTTTTTAAAGGATATTGCTTTTGCGGAGGCTCACGTTTTTGCATATTCAAACAGACCCGGCACAAGAGCCGATAAATTTGACGGTCAGGTAAAAAGAAAAGAAAAATCCCGTCGTGCCGCAATTATGGCTGCTGCGGCAGGTGAATGTAAGGAAAATTTCCTCGCAGGGTTTGTGGGCAGGACAGTTTCCGTTCTTTTTGAACAGGAAGTGTCAGACGGCGTGTACGAGGGTCATACCTCAAATTATATAACAGTGCATATTTTGTCCGACAAAAATATCGTCCGTCAATATGCCGATGTCATCATAGACAGAATTGAAAACGGTATCGCGTACGGAACGCTTTGCTGATTTATCTTATCTACAAAGGAGATGTTTATTATGAAAAAGTTTATTGCCTTACTGCTGATGGTATTTTGCCTCACAACTCAGGCAGTTTATGCCGCACCGCCGACAGACAACACAACTGACCTTGCAAACGCGCTGTATCAGTTCGGTTTGTTCAGAGGTACCGGCACTGACAGCAACGGTAATCCCGTTTACAGCCTTGAACAGTCCTCAACACGTCAGGAGGCTGTTGTTATGCTTATCCGTTTGCTGGGCAAAGAGATAGAGGCACTCACCTGCACAGGTATACAGCCGTTTGCCGATGTAGACGGCTGGGCATCAAGATACGTTGCTTACGCTTATCAGGAAAGCCTTGCCAATGGTATAAGCATGGAATATTTCGGCGCAAACGAAAAAATTACACCACAGCAGTTTATAACCTTTTTGCTGAGAGCATTGGGTTACAGCGAAATGGATAATGATTTCTCCTATGCAAACGCGCTGAAATTTGCCGACGGATTAGGCCTTACACAAGGTAAATACTCTTTAAGCGGCACCTTTACCCGTGGCGATATGGTGTGGCTGTCGTCAAGCGCACTCCTTACAACCACCAAAGACGGCATCCCCCTTATAATAGAGTTGAAAAACAGAGAGGCTGTTTCCAGTGCACAATACTATGCCGGTACTCACACTCTTGCCACCTCGATACTTGCCGATGAATACCGTCGTGTAAAATTTAACGGCCACAATGTTGATATTGCCTCTTTAAGAGAAACCCCCGCAACAGGTCAATACGATGGATATGTCCGCCTGAGGGGATATACGGGAGATAATGTTTTTCAGATTTATTTTATTGACGAGGAAGATATAAAAACCGTCTACACCCCCGACACTTCAAAAGTTATCACCTGGCACGACGGCAAACAAACCAGACAGAGCACCGTAAGTGAATGTCACAGCTTTTTTATCAGCGGACAACTGCGCGGTATTGCCCAGGGTAATTACTCGTCCTGGATGGAGAAAACTTTCGGCTCGGTATATACCGACTGGGTATTCGGTCAAAAATTGCTTGAAGACTCTGCAAAATTGCTGGTTACAAGATTTGTAAACATCTCAAACGGCATCAGATACGAAAGTGTCGAAGGGTGGACAAGCCCCGAAGACGTACTTGGTTTGTCTGATTATATCGCTTCCACGTCCGATATGTTGGATTAAAAAAGAGAGGCAGCATTGGTTTTGGAGTCGGACTCTCAATTTATACTTTGTCAAAAACCCCGAAATACCGGTGTATTTCGGGGTTTTTATATTGCTTGATATTGTTTTAATCCAGACAGAGTTTTTCCTCTAAAATCTTAACCGCATCTTCTATACAGCCGTCACAGGAGCGCAGTTGTTTGTCCTTTATTTCACCGCAGAGGGTTGTGCCGATTCTTGATTCAAACTCACCCATAAGTTCACGGGCAACGGCGTAACTTTGTTTTTTGTTTGTTTCGGGCAAAGGTTGTATACCCTTACTGTGCAAAGCACCTACCACAAACACCATACCGCTTACCGCTCCGCACACGCCACGGGTACCGCCCATACCGCCGCCGAAAGCCTCCGTCAGTCTGAAAATATCGTCCTCACTCAGATTTGTCTTGTCTGCAAAGGCACACGCAACCGCCTGAGCACAGTTGTAGCCTTTTTTGTGATTTTCTACTGCTTTTTCCCATCTGGTCATAGGCTTTCTCCTTTTTTAACCATTCATATAAATATGATAACAGATATCGTGGAGTAGTGCAATATCTATGTGAAATAAAATAAATCCTTTATCACACGCCGCAAGGCGTATTTCACATTGCGAAGCAATATTTCGCGCCCGAAGGGTATTTCACAAATCCTGAAAGGATTTATTTCATTGAAAAAAGCACTTACTTTCGTAAGTGCTTTTTTCTGCTGGGAGGAGATGGATTCGAACCATCGAAGGCGGAGCCAACAGATTTACAGTCTGCCCCCTTTGGCCACTCGGGAACCCTCCCATATATTAAATTTTAAAAAAAGAAAAGCTGGTGGCAGGACTTGAACCTGTAACCTGCTGATTACAAATCAGCTGCTCTACCGATTGAGCTACACCAGCAAATCCGAATACAATAATAACATAAGCCGTATTCATTGTCAAGAACTTTTTTTCTTTTTTTCAAAAAAAGTTTAAATCGGAGTGACAGGGGTCGAACCTGCGGCCTCATGGTCCCAAACCACGCGCGCTACCAACTGCGCCACACCCCGAAGCATATAGCGTATGCTTTAATATTCTAATACAGAGTTTTCGTTTTGTCAAGCCTTTTGTATATTTTAAGACCTAACCCGTCAAGAGTTTTCTTGTCTGCTCCCTCTCCGGCTATTGCCTCGACCATCGCCGCGGAGAGGATTTTTTTATTTTTATCTGCAAACACCACCGAAGTTGCATCGTTAAGATTTATCCTGACATCGTGCCCGTCACCGTTGCCGGAGCATAATATAGCAACGCTGCCATCTATTCTGCCGATTTTAAGGGCAAGTCCCGTGTCGTCCATTATAGACCTTGCAAAACTGCCGTATATTTCACCGTCACAACAGAGAGAAACGTGCCTGAATTTTTCCGCCGCGAGTTTTATTATTTCCATACACTCCCCATCGGCGGAAGCACTGTATACAGTACAACTTTCGCACAGAGGATTTTCCTTTGCCGCTCTTGATATGAGATAAGGCAAAACCGAGTGCAAAAGTTTTTTGCCGGTATGTACCTTTATGCCGAACTCCTCAGCAAGTTCTGTGACGTAGGCGGGAATATCTCCCCTGAGCACAGCGCTGTCTATATGGTGTTTTTGAAACAATCTTCTTACATATCTTCTTCCGCCGCGGATAAGCCTTACCCTTACAATCTCTCTGCCGCAGACAGTATCTTCTGTTATCTCGCCGCGCCGCAGCGACTCACTCCTGCGGTTGCAGGGGCTGTCCCGAAAAATCACAGATATTTTGCCCATATCTCACCCTCCTGTATAAGATGTATTAAATATTTTAAAAAATATTCACAAAACTGTTGACTTTAACACTTTAATATGCTAAAATGTGAAAGTGATTTGACAAAAGGAGCGTAATATAATGGATAAAATTAAAAACCCCATAATCAACAGACTCTTTGAAACCATAATGAAATTTGAAGATTTGCAGGAGTGCGAGGCATTTTTTGAAGACATCTGCACCATCAAGGAAATTCAGGATATGTCACAGCGGCTGGAAGTTGCAAGACTGCTTAACAAAAGCATCTGCTATACTGAGATTTCAAAGCGCACCGGCGCTTCAACCGCTACAATCAGCCGTGTCAACAAGTGCCTCAACTACGGCAGCGACGGATACAAAAAAGCACTTTTGAAAATGGGGGAAGAATAATGAACCTTAACGGATTGATGCTTTCAAGTGATGAAAAGGCTGTGTTCTCCCTGCGGAATCTGTATACAAGTTACGGATACACAAAATACAGGATGAGCAAGTTTGAAGAATACGATTTTTATGTGCGCAACAAAGGTTTTCTGATATCGGACAACATCATAACATTTACTGATTCCGACGGCAAACTTATGGCGCTTAAACCTGACGTTACACTTTCTATAATCAAAAACAGCAAAGACTCTGTGTCGGGCGTTCAAAAACTTTACTACAACGAAAACGTCTACCGTCAGTCAGGTGACATGCACGAAATTAAAGAAATTATGCAGACCGGTCTTGAATGTGTAGGAGATATTGACAGTTACAATATATGCGAAACGGTGCTTTTAGCAGCGCTTAGTCTGGCGTGTATATCAGATGATTATGTTTTAGACATTTCCCACATGGACATTGTTTCCGAGGCTATGGACTATGCAAAAATAAGCACGGAGGCCCGTCGGCAGTTGCTGAGTGCTCTCGGTGAGAAGAATCTGCAAAGAGTTACCGCTATATGCCGCGATGAAGGTGTAGGCGAGGCAGCAGAGAATCTTTTGACAAGTCTTGTAACGCTCTACGGCGGCGAGGATGCGGTTATACCGCAACTCAAAGAACTTGCCGTGAGCGACAGGTTCAACGATGCCATAGCGCTTATGGAGGATATTTTTAAAATCCTCAAAGACTACGGTTGCGCAGACAAAGTACATATAGATTTTTCCGTTGTAAATAATATGAACTACTACAACGGCATCGCCTTTAACGGGTTTATAAACGGTATTCACGGCAGTGTGCTCTCAGGCGGACAGTATGACCTGCTTATGCGCAAGATGGGCAAAAGTTCAGGTGCAATAGGTTTTGCGGTATATCTTGATATGCTGGGCACTCTGGAAGATGACAAAAGCACTTCTGTAACCGAGGCAGTTATCATCTATGGTGACGATTGCTCTGCCGCAGACATCAGCAGGGCGGTTAAGGAACTTTCTGCAACATACACATCTGTTGTTGCGGAAAAGTCAATCCCCGAGAAAATGCGGTATAAAAATCTGTTTATACTCGGCAAAAACGGATTAAAGGAGGCGGAACGGGATGCTTAATATTGCACTGCCCAAGGGCAGACTGGGCGAAAAGGTATATTCTATGTTTGAAAAGGCAGGATTCCGTTGCCCCGCCATATACGAAAACAACAGAAAACTTATTTTTGAAAATGCCGAACTTGGTATACGTTATTTCTGGGTTAAACCGTCAGACGTTGCGATATATGTTGAAAGAGGCGCGGCAGACATCGGTGTTGCCGGTAAAGACATTCTGCTCGAATACGAGCCTGATGTGTACGAGTTGTTTGACCTTGACATAGGCAAATGCTCTATGGCGGTTGCGGGTATGGCGGATTTTTGCGATCCCTCCCACCGCGCTTTGAGAGTAGCAACCAAGTTTACCAACATAGCAAAAAAATACTACAAATCACAAGGCAGAGAGATTGACATAATCCATCTTAACGGCTCTATTGAGATTGCGCCTATTCTGGGGCTTTCCGATGTGATTGTCGATATTGTGGAAACGGGTACAACACTTAAAGAAAACAATCTTGAAGTTATAGAAAAAATAGTGCCTATAAGCGCAAGACTTATTGCCAACAAGGCAAGTTTTAAGTTTAAAAATCAGCAGATAGAAAAAATTCTTGGCAGTTTTAAAGAACAATCGGAGGCAGGAAATGATTAAGATATTTAAATACGGCGAGGTGGCAAACAGCGAAATATTTGCAAGAGTTACCCCCGAAGTAAATGTGACAGAAATTGTGTCGGACATAATCTCTCAGGTGCGCACCCGCGGTGACGAGGCTATTTTGGAATATTGTAAAAAGTTCGACGGTGCTGATCTTACCTCTCTGGAAGTGAGTCAGGCAGAGATTGCGGAGGCAGTTGCAAAGGTTGAGCCTGAATTTATAATGGTGCTCAAAAAAGCCGCCGCAAATATATACAAGTTCCACGAAAAACAAGTGAGAAACGGGTTTATCATAAACGACGAAAACGGCATTGTTACGGGTCAGAAAATTATTCCCATTGACAAGGTGGGCTTATATGTGCCCGGCGGTACTGCATCATACCCGTCAAGCGTTCTTATGAATGCAATCCCCGCAAAGATTGCCGGTTGCGGTCAGGTGGTTATGGTTACACCGCCCGACAAGAACGGCAATATCAATCCCGCAATACTTGCTGCTGCATCCGTTGCCGGTGTGGATAAGATTTTCAAAACCGGCGGTGCACAGGCGGTTGCCGCACTTGCATACGGAACAGAAACCATACCTCAGGTGCACAAGATTGTCGGACCCGGAAATGCCTTTGTGGCTGAGGCAAAACGTCAGGTGTTCGGGCAGGTAGCAATAGATATGATTGCCGGGCCGAGTGAGATTTTGGTTGTGGCAGACGGCAAGAGCAATCCCAGATACGTTGCGGCAGACCTGCTCTCTCAGGCGGAGCATGACAGACTTGCAAGTTCTGTTCTCGTAACGGATTCTCCCGCTTGGCACTTGCGGTTTCCGATGAACTTGAAAGACAGATTCCTCTCCTTGAAAGAGCCGATATCGCAAGAGCATCCATAGACAACAACGGCAAAATCATAATTGCTGAGGATCTTAAAACTGTTATCGATATCGCCAACGAAATTGCGCCGGAGCATCTGGAACTTTGTGTGGACAATCCCTTTGACTATCTTGACGGCATACGCCATGCCGGTTCAATATTTATGGGCAGAAGTTGTCCCGAGGCTCTGGGTGATTATCTGTCAGGCGCCAACCACACCCTGCCCACAAGCGGAACGGCTAAGTTTTCGTCTCCCTTGTCGGTAGACGATTTTGTTAAAAAGACACAGTACACCTACTATACGCGCGAAGCACTCGAAAACGTAGCGGCAGACATTGACCTGTTCGCAAGGAAAGAAGGACTTACCGCCCACGCAAAGAGTGCAACAATAAGATTTGAAGACTGATTTATTGGAGATATGATATGAGCAGATTTTTAAGTTCAAGACTTAAAGGCCTTGAACCCTATGTACCGGGAGAGCAGCCCAAAATAGACAATCTTATAAAACTCAACACCAACGAGTCCCCTTTTCCGCCGTCGGAGAATGCAATCCGTATGTCGGCAGAGGCGGCAAAAAATTTACAACTTTATCCTGACCCCGAGTGCAGCAGACTTACAGAAACTCTGGCGCAGAAACTTGGTGTAGCGAAAGACGAGATTCTCCTTACAAACGGCTCGGACGAGATTTTAAACTTTGCCTTTATGGCGTTTTGCGACAGTGAGAGGGGAGCGGTTTTTGCCGATATAACTTACGGGTTTTACAAGGTGTTTGCCCAACTTAACGGTGTGCCGTACAGAGAGATTGCGCTTGATGAAAATCTTAAAATCAATTTGGACGACTACAAAGGCACAGATGAGACAATATTTATTGCCAACCCCAATGCACCGACAGGTCTTTATTATGAGCCTGAGGAGATAGAAAAAGTTATTGCAAGTAACCCGGACAGAGTTGTGGTGGTAGACGAAGCATACATTGACTTCGGAGGCAGAAGTTGTGTTCCGCTGATTAAAAAATACGACAATCTGCTCGTTACTCAGACATTTTCAAAATCCCGTTCGATGGCGGGTGCAAGGCTTGGTTTCGGTGTCGGTTGCAAAGGACTTATTGCAGACCTTAACACAATCAAATACTCAACCAATCCCTACAATATAAACTCTGCCACTATGGCGGCGGGTATCGGCTCTTTGACCGATGAGGAGTACACAGTCCGCAACTGCAATATTATATGTCAAAACAGAGAATATACAACACAACAACTTATCCGTATGGGATTTGACACAACGGATTCGAAAACGAATTTTATTTTTGCAAAGCACAAAACCATTGACGGAGGGACGATTTACAGAAAATTAAGGGAAAGAGGAATTGTTGTCCGACACTTTTTAAAAGACAGAATATCCGACTACAACAGAATAACAGTAGGCACAAAAGAGCAGATGGACTCCCTCCTCTGCGCCCTGGAAGATATTATAAAGGAGGAAACCTTATGAGAAACGTATCAAAAACAAGGGAAACCGCAGAAACAAAGATAAGTCTTACCCTTAACCTTGATGGCACGGGAAAAAGCAATATTAAAAGCGGTTGCGGTTTTTTGGACCACATGCTGACACTGTTTGCCAAACACGGCAGATTTGATTTAAACCTCACCTGCGACGGCGATGTTTGTGTAG
Organism: Oscillospiraceae bacterium; assembly: GCA_015068565.1. GTDB lineage: Bacteria > Bacillota > Clostridia > UMGS1810 > UMGS1810 > SIG455. The sequence goes on from SVKG01000001.1 coordinate 16,558, forward strand.
ATTACCACCACAGTGCCGAGGATATCGGTATAACTCTGGGCAGTGCATTTAAAGATGCACTCGGCGACAAACGCGGCATCTGCCGTTACGGCAATATGATTCTGCCAATGGATGAAGCGCTTATCCTGTCGGCAGTGGATTTGTCGGGCAGAGCGTATCTTGCTTATAAAACAGGCACATTAAACGAAAAAGTCGGTGACTTTGACACAGAACTTATAGAAGAGTTCTGGCTTGGCTTTGTAAGAGCATCAGAGTCAACACTGCACATAAATCAGATGGCAGGTACAAACACCCACCACATAATAGAGGGGATGTTCAAATCCGTTGCAAGATCTTTAAAGGCGGCTGTTGCCTTTGACATAGATGCAAAAGACGAGATACCCTCAACGAAAGGGGTACTTTAATGATAGCCATAGTTGACTACGGAGTCGGCAATCTTTTTTCACTTAAAAGTTCCTTTGCCGCCATCGGTGCCGATGCCAGAGTGACGGGCAATCCCGAAGAGATAAAAACGTCGGACAAAATTATCCTTCCCGGCGTGGGCGCTTTTGAAGATGCGGCGGAAAAACTTTTTTCCTCCGGTCTTGCCGACGTTGTAAAGGATGAGGCTGCAAAAGGCAAACCCATTATGGGTATTTGTCTTGGTATGCAACTGCTTTTTGATAAAAGTTTTGAGTATGGTGAGCACAGCGGATTAGGTCTTATAAAGGGGGAAATCCGTTCTATATCAGAGGTTATCCCCGCAGAACTTAAAGTGCCCCATATCGGCTGGAATCAACTTATTTTCAAGGGCGAAAGACACCCCATATTCAAGGATTTAAAAGACGGCGACTGTGCGTACTTTGTTCATTCCTTTTACGGAGAAAACTGTGCCGACTCGGTAATTGCCACGGCAGAATACGGCGCTGAACTTACCGCCGCAGTTGCCAAGGGTAATGTGTGCGGTTGCCAGTTCCACCCCGAAAAGAGCGGTGCCGTTGGTCTTAAAATACTTAATGCCTTTTGCGAATGGAGGGGTATGTGATGATTATTTTTCCAGCTATTGATTTATACGAGGGCAAAGCCGTACGGCTCCTCCGCGGTGAATATGACAAAATGACTGTTTACAGTGAAAACCCCATCGAAATCGCAAGAGAGTTTGTCGCACAGGGTGCAACACATATACACATGGTTGATTTAGAGGGTGCAAAATCAGGCGAAACCCCTAATATAGAGATTGTAAAGCAAGTTGCCGCGGAGACAGATTTGTTTGTAGAGATTGGCGGCGGAATACGGTCTATGGAAGTTGTAGACAGATACATCAGCGCAGGAGTTGACAGAGTAATATTGGGCACTGCCGCAGTTGAGGACAGGGAGTTTCTTGTAAGTGCCGTAAACAAATACGGCGACAAGATTGCCGTGGGTGCCGATATCAAAGACGGTGCCGTTGCCATAAAGGGCTGGACGGAAAAAAGCAGTTACGACTGTTTTGACTTTTGCAGTCAGATGCAAAGCATCGGCGTTAAAACGCTCATCTGCACAGACATCTCAAAAGACGGCGCAATGCAGGGTACAAACCTTGAACTCTACAAAGAACTGTCCGAAAGATTTGATATGCAGATTGTGGCATCGGGCGGGGTTTCGGACATAGACGATGTGAAAGCCCTTACAAAAATGAATCTGTACGGCGCCATCATCGGCAAGGCATACTACATAAAGGCAATTTCACTTAAAGAAGCAATCGAGGTGGCAAAATGATAACCAAACGTATTATTCCCTGTCTTGATGTACGAAACGGCAGAGTGGTAAAAGGTGTTAATTTTGAAGGCGTATCCGACGTGTCGTCTCCTGTGGAACTTGCAAAGTTATACAGTGAAAGCGGTGCCGACGAGTTGGTTTTTTACGATATAACGGCGTCATTCGAGGGCAGACAACTTTTTACCGATATTCTGCGCGAAGTGGCAAGTCAGATATTTATTCCCTTAACAGTTGGCGGCGGTATCAACACTGTCGGGGATTTTGACAGAGTTTTAAAATGCGGTGCCGACAAAGTCAGCGTGAACTCAGGCGCTATTAAAAACCCGTCACTTATAAGTGAGGCGGCAAAACTCTACGGCGACCAGTGCGTGGTAATATCTGCCGATGTTAAAAGAGTTGAAGGCAAATTTACCGTCTTCTCCAAAGGCGGCAGAGAAAACACGGGTATGGAAGCGGTTGAGTGGATTAAACGCTGTGTGGATATGGGCGCGGGAGAGGTTGTGCTAAACTCTATTGATACCGACGGCGTCAAGGGCGGGTTCGACCTTGAAATGCTGGACGCCGTCTGCAATGCCGTGGCTGTTCCCGTTATAGCCTCGGGCGGTGCAGGGTGTATAGAAGATTTTGTGACGCTTTTTAAAACACTCCCCAAAGTGGATGCCGGTCTTGCGGCTTCGATTTTCCATTTTGGCGAGGTTAAAATAGCCGACCTTAAAGGTAAACTTAAAGAAAACAATATCCCCGTCAGACTTTGAATATAAGGAGATTTTGATTATGATAAACATTGACAGTCTTAAATTCGACGAAAAGGGGCTTATCCCCGCGATAGTTGTGGATTCGGTGACAAAAAAGGTTCTCACTCTGGCATATATGAACAGAGAGAGCCTTGAAATATCCATGCAAAAGGGACTTACCTGTTTTTGGAGCCGTTCCAGACAGGAGTTGTGGCTCAAAGGTGAAACAAGCGGCAACTATCAGCATATAGTTTCAATCACTGCCGACTGTGACGGCGATGCACTGGTGGTTGTGGTTGACAAAGACGGCCCTGCCTGTCATAAGGGAGATGATTCGTGCTTTAACGATACCGTATGGCAGAGCGACGAGCGGAGTGAATTTTCGCTCGAAGGTCTTATGGAACTTTTAAAAGGCCGTAAAGAAGAGAAGAAGGAAGGCTCCTACACCACTTATCTTTTTGAAAAAGGTCTTGATAAAATCCTCAAAAAAATCGGTGAGGAATGTACAGAAGTTATTATCGCCGCCAAAGCCGAGGACAGGGCAGAAACCATTTATGAAATTGCCGACCTTTGCTATCACGTGATGGTGCTTATGCTCCAAAACGGAATCTCTCTGGAAGATATTCATAAAGAACTTGCATCAAGGCATGTAATCGACCATAAAGTAAAGCAGGAAAAAATGACGAAATAATTGTTGACGGACAAAAAAATGCTCTCTGTAAAATCAGAGAGCATTTTTAAGCAAATATATATTTTAACTAATTACAAAGTTGTGTTTGAATATCAGTCATCCTCCAACAGTTTGGAAGGAGATATTTTTAAAACCTGGGCAATCTTAAACAGCGTTTCCAACGAAACCCCTCGCACCGTACCGGTGCCCTCCACTTGCCCAACAAAATTAACACTCTTGTCAATAAGTTCTGCAAAGGTTTCCTGGGTGTATCCGCATTTCTTTCTGTAATAAGCAATTTTTAAACCCAAAGTTATATAACGTTCAGGAAATTCAGTTTTCATACCATCTCCCCCTTGACCGGAACGGAATAATCCAATCTCCTGTTTTCAGATATGGGTTTACAATTTGGTAAATTATTTTTCATCTTTGATATTTTCCAATGCAACCCGCACCGCTTCAACAACAAAAGCCGTAAAAGTACAATTCTTACCCTCGATTGCCTTTTCCACATCATCAATTACGTCGTTTGGAAAACGGATACATTTGTTTGTTGTTGACGGAACAGACGGTATTTTAAATTTTTTCATACAATCACCTCTGCAATACAATTATATATGAAAACATCTTTATTTTATGCATTACAATTGTATTGCGTTTTTCGAGGTTATATGTTATTATAAATATACCAACACCCCGTCAGTTCGCCAAACCTATGCAAAAAGCCGAGGCTCAAAGCCCCGGCTTTTTTATTATAAAGGAGATGATTTTACTTTGATTATTTTATGATGATGATTTCCTGAACTACGTTGTTGTATACTCTTACGAATACTCTTGAAGGATCAAGTTCATCGTATTTCTGGATATCACCGGCATCGGCTGCTGTAATCTGGTTTCTTGATTTTGCTGTGTCTATCTCATACACAAGGGCATCTCCGATTGCAAAGTTGTGAACTGTGCCGTCGCCAACCTGCATATTGAAAGATGTGGAGAATTTCTTGGTTACCTTACCGTAGTAAGTGGTTGTCTTATCGGATACTTCAACCTCTGCCTCAGTATCTTTTGTTGAGATGTCGAAAAGCAATGTGATGTTTTCTATCTCTCCTGCTGCATTGGTTTTAATCTGGATAACGTCACCCTGTTCGAGCGCTTTGTCACCTTTGACGAGTATGCCTGTGTCAACAGTTGTAAACTCTACCTTCTTACCGTTCTGGTATGCGTAGAGATGTTCGATATCATCGCCATCTTCGTTTCTGCCCTGGCTGATTTCGTCAACGATGGCTATGGCTGATTCTTCGTTGGCTATACCTGTTGAATTGGTTACTATAATCGCATTGGCTGTACGGTCTTCTGTTACGTCAAACACCAACACGTTGTACTTGTCGCCGTCTACGAAGAAATCGGAGTTTCTGATTGCAAAATCAGAAGAATCTGTTTTACCTGCGGGGATATCAAATACTACTGTATCTTTTGCTACGTTTACGCTCATAGATGAACCTACGAGTTTGCCTGACGCTGAATTATAAACTACGTCATCCTCCTGCATATTCATGGTGAATTTGCCCTCGTCGATTGTTGAAGATACTGTTGCAGTATTGATTTCTTTGATTTCGTCTGATGAATTGAGTTCGAAAGTAATAAGTTGTCCGACGATTTTTTCAGCATCGCCTTTTACTGCATCAAATGCATCTTCGGGCGAAAGTGCGCTTGTGCCGTTTACTTTTACCTTGGAACCTGACTTGTAGATTGCAGTTTTGCCGTCTTTTGTGAACACTTTGATTTCGAGGTATTCATCCATACCGCTTGACACGTTTGCGTCTACAAGGTATCCGTAGTTGCTGCTTACTGTTGTTTCAGAATCTACCGCGGCAATCTTACCCTCTACATCAAGATAGAAAGTACCTTCGTCTTCAAGGTTAACTGCGTTGGGGTAGTTCTTTGCTACCTTGTAGCCTTTGCCGTCGATATAATAGGTGTCGTTGCTCTTTCTGCTGATTTTGCCTTTTACTGACTCATTGCATACCTCGGCATACACCAGGTCGCCGTCTTTACTGATGGTGGCTGTGATAACATCCCACTCTTTAAGGTCGCCGATTTCAATTCTCTCTGTACCTTTTACAAGTACAAATGTGAGAGTTTCGTCTTCGGGGTCTGCTACGAGAGTTTTCTGGCCGTACTTATCTACAATCTTGTGTGAAGATTCAACTACCTCTTCAACTACATAGTTAACTGTTTCGTTAACGAACACTACGTCGTGTGAACCGTTTGTATCGGTATCGAGAAGTGTGATTGAACCTGAATCAATTTCTTTGAAATCCTCTGCTGTACCTGCTTTGCCGTTGTAGAGGATTGTGGCATCCTTGTGGATGGCTTCTTTGGTGGGTTTTTTGTCGTTGTCAAGGTCTGCCCAGTATTGAAGTTCTTTCTTGCTTTCGGTGTTTGTGATTTCAGCAATATTTTCGGCAGGAACAGTTACAGAATTGTTCTTACCCTCGGAAGGTCTGGCAAGGAGAAGTTCGCCGTCTTCGTTGATATATGCATCAACTGTGAATCCGAGTACCTGACGTACGTCTGCTGAACCTGTTTCGTATATTTCGTCTTCAATAAGAATCTGGTTTTTGTTAAGGTTTGATGAACTGTCGAGAGATGCATTTCCTACTGCCTTAACCTGACCTACGATTTTCTCTACATTAAGTTTGTCTGCAAGGAGAGTTTTTTCTACTACTTCATAGTTTACGTCGTTACCGAAGCCTGTCTGCTCCATCATATTGATTGTAAGAGCGTTGTATGCAAGACGTGCAATATCGCCTCTGCTTACTGCCTTGTTCTGTGTGCCTGATACACCCTTTGTAAGACCGATATCAGAACCTGTTACAAGGTAGCCTGTGGGGAATCCGCCTTTTGCCTGTGCCTGAGGCTCATAACCCAAAGCACGAACAAGAATGGTTACGGCTTCTGCATAGGTGATTTTGTCGTCGGGACGGAAAGTACCGGCTGTGTCACCTACAACCATCTTCTGGTCGGTTGCCACGTTGATAAAACCTGTTGCCCAGTGACCGTTAAAAACGTCAGGGTATTTTGTTGTGCCGCTTGTTACGTTTGCAACTTCGGTAAGACCGCTGATTGCAACTGCTACTTTGGCAGCCTCTGAACGGATGATGGCATCGTCAGGACGGAAAGCACCTGTGTCGTCACCTACCATTACATTGAGTACGCCGAGAACTTCGGCAGCCTCTTCATATTTTGTATTTGCTACATCTGACGGCACTGCCGCAAAAACTGCTGTCGCCATCATTGAGAATGTCATTATTGAAGTCAACACGGAAGCGATGAATTTTCTGCATTTTAACATTAAATGTTTCCTCCTTATAATGTTTTGGGAGGCATACCCCCCTATGTTTGCCCGACCTCGGGAAAATGTTTGTCTCCCTGTCGGCTGTGTATATCATATCGTATATCTTAAAACATATCAACCATCAATATATTCCAATATATCCAGTTTTACAAACATAAAATTTTTGATTTTGACAAACAAAAAACGACTTACCCAGAGGGGGTAAGTCGTTTTGATTTTTATAAAATTATTTTTTGAGATTGCCTTCGAGAATTCCCAGTTGTTTTGCAATCTCTGCGGGGAGTCTGTCGCCAAACTGTGCGAAGTATTCCTTCTGGTCTGCAACGTCTTCGAGCCATACGTTTTTATCAACGGTAAGAAGTTCTTTAAGAACATCTTCGCTGATGTCGAGGTTTGTAACGTCGATATCTGCCATATCGGGCAAGTATCCGATTTCGCTCTCAGTAGCACCAACCTTGCCCTCGCAACGGTCAAGAATCCAGAGAAGAACACGCATATTATCACCGAATCCGGGCCACATAAAGTTGCCTTCGTCATCCTGACGGAACCAGTTAACATGGAAAATCTTGGGCGCTTTGTCTGCATCCATCTTTTTACCCATCTCTAACCAGTGACCGAAGTAGTCAGCCATATTGTAGCCAACGAAAGGTTTCATAGCCATGGGGTCACGTCTTACAACACCAACAGCACCGGCTGCGGCAGCGGTTGTTTCAGATGCCATTGTAGCACCTACGAACACGCCGTGTTCCCAATCTCTTGCCTGGTATACCAACGGAGCAGTTTTAGCACGTCTGCCGCCGAATACGATAGCAGAAATCGGCACACCCTGGGGATTTTCGAATTCAGAAGAAATGCAGGGGCAGTTTATTGCAGGAGCAGTAAATCTGGAATTGGGATGTGCAAGTTTGTTGCCGGCAGCGGTGTACTCTTTGCCGTTTACTTTTGCACCCTTCCACTCGGTTGCATTCTCGGGAGGATTCTTATCAAGACCTTCCCACCATACTGTGTTATCGTCGTTATTGATTGCTACGTTGGTAAAGATAGTATTTTTCTTTGTTGCTTCCAAAGCGTTGAAGTTTGTCTTTTCGCTTGTGCCGGGAGCAACGCCGAAGAATCCTGCCTCGGGGTTTATTGCATAGAGTCTGCCGTCTGCACCGATGCGGAGCCATGAAATATCATCGCCTACTGTCCACACTTTATAGCCTTTTTCTTTAAGATACTCGGGGGGAATAAGCATTGCCAGGTTGGTTTTACCACAGGCAGAGGGGAATGCTGCACAGATGTACTTAACCTCACCCTGGGGATTTTCAAGACCTAAAATGAGCATGTGCTCAGCCATCCAGCCCTCCTGCATACCGAGGTATGATGCAATACGGAGTGCAAAGCATTTTTTACCCAAAAGTACGTTGCCGCCGTAAGCGGAGTTGATTGACCAGATTGTTGAATCCTGCGGAAACTGAACGATATATCTTTCTTCGGGATTAACGTCTTTTTTAGCGTGGAGACATTTAACAAAATCTCCGTCCTCGCCGAGGGCTTCCAAAACTTTGTCACCGATTCTTGTCATAATCGCCATATTGAGTACAACATAGATGCTGTCTGTAAGTTCGATACCGATTTTTGAAAAAGGTGAACCCACAGGACCCATTGAATAGGGAATTACATACATAGTTCTGCCAACCATTGAACCGTCGTAGAGTTTTTTAAGTTTGGCATACATCTCATCGGGAGCCATCCAGTTATTAACGGGACCTGCCTCTTCCTTGGTGGGAGTGCATATAAAAGTTCTGTCCTCTACACGGGCAACGTCGTTCTCGGCTGTTCTGTGGTAGTAGCAACCGGGGAGTTTTTCCTGATTGAGTTTTATCATCTCACCTGTGGCACACGCTTCGGCACGGAGTTCTTCGAGCTGAGCCTCACTGCCGTCAATCCATACGATTGAATCAGGCTTTGTCATCGCTGACATTTCGTCAAGCCAGGCAATGACTTTTTTGTTAGTCGTTTTCATAATAAATTCCTCCTGTATCTGTATAATAATTAAACTATCAATCTAACCCATATTATATATATTTCTATATGCTTCCTTTAAATCCTTTTTTTAAGTTTAAAAAATCATAACTTTTTGCGCAGTATGGAAAACTCTTTTACGGGGGAGTCGGTTTTCATATAAACTGTCATCTGTGCATTGGGAGCAACTGTGATACTCTCTCCGTCGGCGTTTTTCATATCCTTTGCAATCTGGGTAAAGTACCCCTCTTTCGGAACGAGGATTTCAAGTTCGTCGCCGTCAAAAAATCTGTTGCGCTGCTCTATGGTGGCAATACCGGTGTCTTTGTCGTAATCTTTTACAACACCGACTATTCCGTATTCCCTGATATACTCGCTGCTTTCAAAATTATGCGCATCGGCACCCGGTTTTTTAAAATAAAACCCCGTGGTGTACCCTCTGTGGCTTACTTTGGAAAGTTCTGTGAGCAGGGCCTTGTCTGTTTTATAGCCCTTGGGGTTTTCAAAATAAGTGTCAATCGCTTTTCTGTACGCTGACACAACAGTTGCCACATACAGTTCGTTCTTTACTCTGCCCTCTATTTTAAAACTGTCAATACCTGCCTCGCAAAGTTCAGGTACATACTCTATCATACACAAATCCTTTGAATTGAATATAAACGTACCGCGCTCCGTTTCAACAACGGGCATCTCCTCATCGGGACGGGTTTTTTCTTTTATCGAATACTCCCAGCGGCATGGATGGGCACAGGCACCCTGATTGGCACCTCTGCCGGTGAAATAGTTACTCATAAGGCATCTGCCCGAATATGATATACACATAGCACCGTGGATAAAAGTTTCTATCTCTATATCACACTCTGATTTGATACGGCGAATCTCCTCAAAGGAGAGTTCACGGGCAGGGACAACCCTTGTGGCACCAAGGGCTTTCCACGCGCCTACTGCGGCTGAGTTAGTGGTATTTGCCTGTGTGCTTATATGGATATCAAGGGTGGGGGCGGCAGTTTTTACAGTATTCAGAGCGCCGATATCCGACACTATAACAGCATCAACGCCTATAAGTTCCAGATACTTTGCATACTCGGCAAGATCATCAATATCTGTATTGTGGCAAAATATATTGACCGCTACATAAATCTTTTTGCCAAGATTGTGAGTATAACGGACAGCCTCTTCAAGTTCTGCACGGCTGAAATTTTTTGATGCGGTGCGCAGGGAGAATTCTTCGCCCCCCACATACACAGCGTCCGCGCCGTAGGCAAAAGCATATTTAAGTGTGTTAAAACTCCCTGCGGGAGCGAGAAGTTCGGGTTTTTTCATATCATCTCTCCGATAATCATACTGTTTTAATGCTATCTCTTTGTTATCAAAAGTATTCCGTCCTCGGTTTTTATAAGGCGGGAGGTGACTCGCTCATCTGCTTCCACAATACTTATAAACTGACGGAGATTGTTTACGATTGTTCTGTGCTTTCTTGCGGCTTCGCCTTCTTTTTCCACAAGTCCCGCAAACAGCACGTTATCTGCAAAGATTACTCCGCCGCTGTTTAAAAGGCGCAGACAGTCCTCGTAATAGTCTATATAATGTGATTTGTCCGCATCTAAAAATATCAGGTCCACAGGCCTGTCCATTGATTGCAAAAGCGTAAGGGCATCATCCTCTACAAGGCGGATGCGGCCGCCCATTTCTGCCTTTGCAATGTTATCCCTTGCCATAGCGGCTCTCTCCCCGTCACGTTCAACGGTGATAATACGCCCGTCACTGTCCATACAGCGGCACAGAGATATTGCGCTGTAACCTATTGCTGCGCCAAGTTCCAGTATACGCCGCGGCTTCTTTTCCTCTACAATAGAACACAAAATCCGCTCCGTTTCCGGGCGGATTATTGGTACATAATTCTGCGCCGCATAAAGGCGCATTGATTTTAAAAGTTCGTCAGTTTTACTCATATCTTCTTCCTGAACAAAGTTCCCGGATTCTCCCCGTCTGTTATACGGTAGAGCACGTCGGGGTTTTCTCCGTTAGTAATTATCATATCGACACCTGCGGCGGTGGCAATCTCTGCCGCACATATCTTGGTTACCATACCGCCCGTTCCGCGGCTTGTACCGCTGCCACCTGCAATGGCGCGGATACTGTCGTCAATAAAGTCAACCTCGGGTATAATACGGGCATCGGCAAACTTGTGGGGGTCTTTATCGTACAGCCCGTCAATATCGGACAAAAGCACCAGCAAATCCGCCTCAACAAGTTCTGCCACTATGGCAGACAGTGTGTCGTTATCGCCAAACTCAATCTGCTCAGTGGAGATTGTGTCATTTTCGTTTACGATAGGGATGGCGTTAAGGTCAAAAAGAGTTTCAAAAGTGTTCCTTGCATTGGTGCGCATAAGTTCATCTTCCGTAACATTTTTTGTAAGAAGAATCTGCGCCACTGTGTGCCCGTAGGATTCGAAGTTTCTGCTGTAAAAATTCATCAACTCACACTGACCCACAGATGCAAGAGCCTGTTTTTCCCTTGTGCAGTCCGGGCGTTTTGATATGCCCAGTTTACCCATACCCACACCAATAGCGCCTGATGAAACCAATACAACCTCTACACCGCTGTTGCGGATGTCGGATAAGATTTTAACAAGTTTCTCAAACCGGCGTATATTAAGTCTGCCTCCCTCGTGGGTGAGGGTGGATGTGCCGACTTTAATAACGATTCTTTTATTACCGTTTGCCATTCTGCAACTCCGCTCTGCTGTTACGCAATGTGTCAGTAAGTTTTGTAAGACTTGCACTTGACTGCGCAGTCACATCACGAAGACCGAGTTCTGCTTTTTTAAGAATGTCATCGGCAAACTGCAATGTGCCGAGTCTTATCTCACGGCTGTTTGCCTGTGCAGTGGCGATAATCTCGTTAGCCTTTGCATTGGCGCGTTTTGTAATCTCATGCTCGTCAATGAGAGAAACAATCTTCTCCTCTGCACCTTTCAAGATAAGGTCTGCCTGTCTTTTTGCATCGCCGAGGATTCTCTGTCTGTCCTCTGCAACGGATTTCGCGATGCGCACTTCTTCGGGGATATGCAAACTTATATCCCTGATAATTTCCATAACCTCTTCCTTATTGATAAAGGTTTTACGGATAATGGGAAACTCAAAGCCGCTGTCTATTATGTCCTCCAACTCGCTCAACAATTCGATGATATCGGTACCTTTTTCCATGGTTCACCAATCCTTTCAAATTTTTTCAGATCAAAATCATTTTTTGTTTACCTGTACAGCACGTTGAATAATCTCAGGAATCAAATCCTCCGGTACAAGACCGTCTAAATTGCCGCCGTACTTGGCGACTTCCTTTACGATGCTGGAACTTAAATATGAGTACTTGTTTGAAGTCATCATAAAAAGTGTTTCAACATCTTTAAGTAATTTATGGTTCATCAATGCCATCTGAAATTCGTACTCAAAATCAGATACGGCACGGAGTCCTTTAATGATTACGTTTGCCTTTTTGTCAGCGACAAAATCTACCAAAAGCCCGTCAAAACTTGCAACTACCACGTTTGTAAGTCCTTTTGCGGCGATTGACCGCTCCAACATATCAATCCGTTCCGAAACAGAAAACATCGGCGATTTACTGCTGTTGGTCAAAATAGCAACATACACTTTTTCAAAAATTCTCGACGCCCTTTTAATAATATCGAGATGCCCGTTTGTAACGGGGTCAAAAGAACCGGGATACACTGCAATATTTTTCATCTATTCTCTCTCCTTATGGCAAAGCACATACACTGCCACCTTACCGTAGGTGCGTCTGCGGTATACCTCAAACCCTCTGGTGTCAAGTTCTGCACCCTTGCTGCATTCGGCAACAATTATGCCGCCCTCTGACAAAAGGGCTTTGTCCCGCACGGTATCGAGTACCGCTTCGTAGTATCCCGCCTGATAGGGCGGATCTAAAAATATTACGTCATAGGCTTTGGTGCATTTTGCAAGGAAACTCTTAAAATCGCAGTGATGCACCCGACAGTTTACAAGGCGGGTTTTGTCTGTGTTTTTATTTATAACACCTACCGCCGAGGAGTCAGAATCTACAAAATCCGCAAACGCAGCACCACGGCTAAGTGCTTCAAGCCCCATGGCTCCGCTGCCGGCAAAAAGGTCTAAAACCTCACTGCCCGGTATATACTCACAAATCATACTGAACACCGCTTCCCGCACTCTGTCAAGGGTGGGACGGGTGCCCTCCCCCTCAGGAGAAAACAACTTGGTACCTCTTGCTTTGCCCGATATGATCCTCAACTGACTATACCACTCCTATGATAATACTGTATTTATTATATAGTTATATGCCCTTTTTGTCAAGAAAAATTTATTTTCCCGTACATATCGACAATTTTCTGTGCATATATTTAATCAGCGTATTTTGTATGGGGGTCAAGATGAAGAAAAAGGAATTTGTCTCCGCAGTGTTTACCCTTACCCTGTCAATGCTTATCATACAGGCTACCTCAATGGCGTTCAATGTGTTTGTTTCAGCCAGAATAGGCAGCAGCGGGATGGGGCTGTTTCACCTTATAATGTCGGTGTATAATCTGGCGGCAACGATTGCAATATCGGGAATCCCCCTTGCTGCAACCCGCATAACGTCAGCATTGCGGAGAAAAAGCGATGCCGGATGCGTTTTGAAAAAATGTCTTACCCTTGCATCTGTATTCGGGGGCGGGGCATTTTGTCTGCTTTATTTATCCGCGCCGTCGATTGCGGAAAAAATAATAAAAGTCCCCGAGGGCGTAATACCTTTGCGAATCCTTGCCTGTGCCCTGCCGACTATTGCAATCTCTGCCGCTATGAACGGATACTTTACGGGACTTCAAAAGGTATCGTATATAACGGTGGGAAAAATGGCGGAGGAGTTTTCGTCAATCTTTATTACGCTTATCCTTTTAAAGGTTTTCGGCACAAGGAATAACCCCTGCACACTGCTCTCTTGCGCTATCGCCCTTTCGTCTCTTTTAGGTTGTATCTTAAACGGTGTGATGTGCTTTTTGTCTGTGAAAAAGTGTTGCGCAAAGAGTGTGGTAAGTTACAGAAAAGTTTTAAATGTTTCACTCCCCGTGGCGGCGGGGGCATATATGCGGTCTGCCCTAAACACTGCCGAAAATCTTATTATCCCCACCGCCTTAACACGCTCGGGAATAACAGACGCCCTCTCACGATACGGAACATTAAAGGGGATGGCAATACCAGTACTGACTTTTCCCTATGTTTTTCTGCACTCGCTTATCTCACTGCTTATACCGGAAATATCGGGCAGGTTTGCCCTTAAATCTAAAAAAAGCGTTCTCCGTGCGGCAAAACTGTCCCTTACAGCAACATTTTTATTCGGCACTGTTGTAGCATCAGTACTGTTTATTCAGGGCAGACGCCTTGGGTTTGCACTTTACAAAAATCCCGAAGCGGGGCTGTACATAGCAGCACTGTCGCTCCTTGCGATACCAATGTATATAGACTCTGTTACAGACGGCATACTCAAAGGGTTAAATCAGCAGGTGTACTGCCTTAAAATAAACGTGATTGATTCTATGTCAAGGCTGCCACTTATATGGTTTGTCCTCCCAATCTGGGGCGTGTGGGGGTACATAGCAATAATGTATATCAGTGAACTTGTAAATCTCTCCCTGTCACTGGCTCGGCTGAAAAAAGTTCTTGCCCAATAGCCGCAATTATGGTATAGTGTATATTGGTGGTATGTTTGAATAGCGGTTATGTTTATAAATATAATAAAAACAATCATTCCCTGACACTGTCGGGTGTAGAGCATTTTAAGACTGCTGATACCTTTCTGTGCGGTCAGTGTTTCCGCTGGGACAGAGAGGACGACGGCAGTTTTACCGGCGTGGCGATGGGCAAAGTTATAAATATCAGAGAGACAGAGGACGGACTGGTACTTTCAAATTGCGATGAGGATGATTTTTTAAACGTATGGCGCCCGTACCTTGACCTTGACACTGACTACGGCGCAATTAAAAAGGTGCTCTCTGCCGATGCACACCTTAAAAAGGCTGCCGAGTTCGGCGGCGGAATCCGTATACTTAATCAGGACCCGTTTGAGTGTCTGATTTCTTATATAATATCTACACAGAACAATATCCCGAGAATCAAAAAAATCATAAACACCCTGTGCCGTATGTACGGAGAGGTTATCTCCTTCGGCGACAGAGAATACCATACTTTTCCCGATTGCACAACAATCGCGTCACTTACCGAGAGTGACCTGTCTCCCCTTAATGCAGGGTATCGTGTACCGTATATCATAGACGGCGCAAAAAAAGTTGCTTCGGGTGAAATTGAACTTAATAAACTCTTTGCTATGACAACCTCGTCGGCAAGAGATGAACTTATGAAAATAAAAGGCGTAGGCCCCAAGGTTGCAGATTGCACACTGCTGTTTTCTCTTAAAAAGAGAGATGCGTTCCCCGTGGATGTCTGGATGCAAAAGATAATGCGCAGTCTGTATCTTGGCGAGAGCGCTACGTTAAAGGAAATCAGTGCCTTCGGTGCTGAAAAATTCGGGGAGTTGAGCGGTATTGCACAGCAATATCTGTTTTACTATGCCCGTGAAAACGCTTTTAATCAAGAGAACTAAACCAAATAGCGTGATTACAGTTGCAATGGCTTTGGACAGCATTGCGGATAATCTGTATCAACTTGCATATTTTGGTTAATAATATGTATATACTTATAAAAAAGGAGAATTTTTGTGGCAAAAAAAGAGAAACTCAGGCTTATACCCCTGGGCGGTCTTAACGAGGTCGGCAAAAACCTTACTCTTTTGGAGTACGGCAACGAAATCCTTGTTATAGACTGCGGTATGGCTTTCCCCGATGAGGAGATGTTGGGAATAGACCTTGTTATCCCCGATTTTTCCTATCTTGTTAAGAATCAAAAGAAAGTTAAGGGCATAGTACTTACTCACGGTCACGAGGACCATATTGGTGCGATACCCTTCCTGCTTAAATTGGTAAACGTGCCAATCTACGGCACAAACCTCACATTGGGACTTGTTCAGAACAAACTGAAAGAGCACGGGATTCTGTCCTCTACAAAACTTGTTCGCAAAAACCCCGGCGACTTTTTCAGAGTGGGTGGCTTTGGTGTTGAATTCATACGCTCAAACCACTCTATTGCAGACGCGGTTGCTATTGCAATCACAACTCCCGTGGGTACAATCGTGCACACCGGTGACTTTAAGATTGACTCCACCCCTATCGCCGGTGAGATGATAGACCTTACCCGTCTGGGTGAGTTGGGCAAAAAAGGTGTTCTTGCACTGATGAGTGACTCCACCAATGCCGAACGCCCCGGTTTTACTATGTCTGAACGCTCTGTCGGTATTAAACTTGACGATGTGTTCAAGTCCACCAAGCAGCGGATAATTGTGGCAACTTTTGCATCCAACATACATAGGGTGCAGCAGATTATAACCGCCGCCCACAAGACAAACCGCAAGGTGGCGTTGTCTGGCAGGAGTATGATTAACGTACTCGATACTGCGATAAATCTCGGATATATGAAGATTCCCGACAATATCTTAATTGATATTGACGATGTCAAGAAATACCGTCCCCACCAGATAGTTATAATCACCACAGGCAGTCAGGGAGAGACAATGAGTGCCCTGTACCGTATGGCATACTCCGACCACAGGAAGGTCGAGATTGTGTCGGGGGATTTGGTTATCATATCGGCAAACCCCATACCGGGTAACGAAAAACTTGTTGCCAACGTAGTAAACGAACTTATGAAAAAAGGCGCAGACGTTATCCATGACCGCAGTGCGGAACTGCACGTTTCAGGCCACGCGTGTCAGGAAGAACTCAAAATTATGCTTGCTCTTACCAAGCCAAAGTATTTTATTCCGGTGCACGGAGAGTACAGTTTTTTGAAAACTCACGCCAACCTTGCTACCTATATGGGCATAAACAAGAAAAATGTGTTTATTATGGAAAACGGCAAAGTGCTGGAACTTACCAAGGACAGTGCCCGTATAAGCGGTGCTGTGCCGTCGGGTATAACTCTTGTTGACGGACTTGGCGTCGGCGATGTAGGCAATATCGTTTTGCGCGACAGAAAACGTCTTTCCGAGGACGGCGTAATCATAGTGGTTATGTCAATATCTTCCGAAACGAACAGCCTTGTAGGTCAGCCGGAGATTATATCAAGAGGATTCGTGTATGTGCGTGAGTCAGGCGACCTTATGGCTCAAATCCGCGCCGTTGCGGCAGATTGTATAGCCGTATGCAACAAAAACAAAATCCGCGACTGGAACACTATTAAATCACATCTTAAAAACAAGATTTCCGAGTGTCTGTTTACGGAAACCAAGCGCAATCCTATGATAATCCCTATCATTATGGATGTGTGATGTATAATACAAAAACCTTAAAAAGGTCGTAGTGAAATTCACTACGACCTTTCGTCATTGTAAAAGCAATCCAATTCCCATTTTAATGGGTTTGTATCTATGTATTCCCATATTTTTCGGTAATCCTTTTCGCCACGGATAATGTGGTCGTGGAAAGAGCGTTGCCATATAGAATTACCTATTTCTTTTGTAACCATTGTTTTGAATGAACGAATTATGGTTTCTATGTTCTTTGTAGGGGACGATGCCCTCATCGTCCCGTAAAGAAATATAATTAAATGTATGTGATTTGGCATGATAACATATTTATCAACTGTTATATTTTCGTATTCGATATTTATGTTATTGATATATTTATCGCATATCAGCCCATAACTTGATATTTGATTTCCTGTTCCAGATTTTCAAACAATGGGGAACAGAAAAATTTTGATATTGATATTTCCAAATCATATTTTACAGTTGCTCAATAATTAACTCAAAAGAGGTGGCTTTCTTTAAAATTATTACACATAAAAAGAGCCCATCGCATAATGCAATGAGCCCTTAATTGTGTGGTGGCAGTAAAGATTACTTCAACTCTACGGTTGCACCTGCTTCTTCCAAAGCAGCCTTCATCTTTTCAGCTTCTTCTTTTGCTACGCCCTCTTTAACTGTGCTGGGAGCACCGTCAACGAGGTCTTTTGCTTCTTTAAGACCGAGACCTGTAAGTTCTCTAACAGCCTTAACAACTTTGAGTTTTGCGTCACCGGCGTTTGCGAGTACAACGTCAAAATCTGTCTTTTCAGCAGCGGCACCAGCACCGTCAGCTGCAACAGCGCCCATAACTGCTACGGGAGCAGCAGCGCTTACGCCGAATTCTTCTTCCATTGCTTTAACGAGTTCAGCAACTTCTAATAATTTAAGTTCTTTGATTTCTGCAATAATTGATTCAATCTTGCTCATGATATTAAACCTCCTGTTTAATTATTTTTAATTATTCTTCTGTTTTTTCTTCTGCGGGAGTTTCCTCAGCAGGTGCTTCCTCTGCGGGAGCAGCCTCTTCTGCTGCGGGTGCTTCCTCTGCGGGAGCAACTTCCTCAGTTGCGGGAGCCTCGGCTGCGGGTGCTTCCTCTACGGGAGCAGTCTCCTCTGCTGCGGGGGCTTCCTTTGTAATATCAGCGGGTTCTACACCATTATCAACGAGGGCCTGTAATGTGCGTACCAAATCAGAGATAGGTGCATTAAGGCTACCCATAATCTTAGCAATAAGAGTATCTCTTGAAGGAGTATTCGCAAGTGTCTTAACCTCGTCTAAACTGATAACTTTGCCGTCCAAAAATCCGGCTTTGATTTCGATCTTGTCGTTCTTTTTAGCAAAATCAGAAATGATTTTAGCGGGAGCAACAGGGTCGGAATCGCTGATTGCCAGTGATGTGGGACCGTTGAGCATTTCGTCGAGTTCTTCAAGACCTACTTCCTTAGCAGCAAATCTTGTGAGAGTGTTTTTAACAACTGTGTACTCAACACCTGCCTCGCGCAGTTTTCTGCGGAGTTCAGTATCCTCACTAACTGTCAAGCCTCTGTAATCAACAAGTACACCTGCCTGTGCTGCTTTGAGTTTTTCAATAAGAGCAGCAACGGTGACTTTTTTCTGTTCCAAAACTTTTTCGCTTGGCATTGTTTCACCTCCTAAAACATTCATGTGCGAAGTATATCCGCATCGCGAAACTAAATTCGCTTTCATCCAAAAACAAAAGGTTCCGAACTTTTAAAAAGACCGGAACCCTAAAATAGCATAATAAATATGTTTAAGTTCCTCGGCAGGATTTACAGAAATAAATTTCAACCTGCTGTCTTTGGACAACGTATATACTGTATCATATAAAAATCAGTTTGTCAAGATAAAATTAAGAAAGTTTACCGGGGTTAAGTTTGATGCCGGGGCCCATTGTTGAAGCAACGGCAACACTTTTAAGGTACTGACCCTTTGCAGCGGCGGGTTTTGCTTTAATAATAGCACCCATCAATGCATTAAAGTTATCAGCAAGTTTTTCGGGACCGAAAGATTTCTTACCGATGGGGCAGTGGATAATGTTTGTTTTATCCAAACGGTACTCAATTTTACCTGCTTTGATGTCGGCGATTGCCTTGGCAACGTCAGGAGTTACTGTACCTGCCTTGGGGTTAGGCATCAAGCCCTTAGGACCGAGCACTCTACCGATTCTACCTACAACACCCATCATATCGGGAGTTGCAACTACAACATCAAAGTCAAACCAGTTTTCATTCTGGATTTTAGCAACGAGTTCCTCGCCGCCTGCATAATCAGCACCGGCTTCCTCAGCGATTTTTACGTTGTCGCCCTTGGCAAATACCAATACACGAACAGTCTTACCTGTACCGTGGGGCAATACGATAGCGCCGCGAACCTGCTGATCAGCGTGTCTTGAATCAACACCGAGTTTAACGTGAACTTCGATTGTTTCATCAAATTTAGCTTTCGCTGTCTTGACAACAAGGTCAAGAGCTTCGTTCAGTTCATAAAGTTTTGATTTTTCAATCAACTTTGCACTGTCCTGATAATTCTTACCTTTACGCAAAATTTTTCCTCCTCATGTGGTTACACGGAATTTTAATTCCTCCCACTTTTATGCCCGGTTTGAGTCATCCCAAAACGGGGTACTGCTTAAAATCAGTCTTCTACTACTACACCCATGCTTCTTGCAGTACCTGCAATCATGCTCATGGCTGCCTCAACACTTGCTGCGTTAAGGTCAGGCATTTTCTGCTCTGCAATCTGCTTAACTGCCTCTTTGCTGATAGTAGCGACTTTTGTTTTGTTCGGTACGCCCGAACCACTCTGGATTTTGCAAGCCTTCTTAATCAATACAGCCGCAGGGGGAGTCTTTGTGATGAAAGAGAATGATCTGTCCTGATATACTGTAATTACAACAGGGATAACAAGACCTGCATCTTTCGCTGTCTTCTCATTGAACTCTTTACAGAACTGCATGATGTTTACACCGTGCTGACCAAGTGCAGGACCAACAGGTGGTGCAGGAGTGGCTTTACCTGCTTCAATCTGAAGCTTAATGAAACCCATTACTTTTTGTGCCATTTTAAAAACACCTCCTTACAAACAAGATGTGGTCAGACAGACTGCTTAAACAGTCCTCCCACTATAATAAGCGGTTAACCCGATTATTAAACAGACTTGATAAAGACAGTATCCACCTCGATGTTGGTAACCTGTCCAAACACGTTAAGAGCAACCTTAACAGTTTTGTTTTCAGCGTCAAACTCAACAATCTTGCCGACCTGTCCTTCAAACGCTCCGCCGGAAATCTTAACCGTATCGCCCACAGCAAACTCAGGCTTGGCCTCTTCGGAAATAAGTCCCATAGCCGCAACCTCATCGTCCTGCAACGGGATGGGCTTGGTGGTACCTACAAAACCGGTTATACCGGTGGTATTTCTGACAACATACCATGTGTCGTCGTTCATTACCATTTTAATAAGTACGTATCCGGGGAAAATCTTTCTTGTAACAATCTTTTCCTTACCGTTTTTCTCCTCAACTACATCTTCGGTAGGTACAAGTACCTCTAAAATGTAATCTTCAAGATGGCGGTTTTCTACTATTTTTTCTATATTGGTCTTTACCTTATTCTCGTATCCTGAATAGGTGTGCACAACATACCATTTAGCGTTACTTGCCATAGTTATGAAGCTCTCCTCTCAACTTTCCGCCGGTATTATTTTATAAAATTAAAAATACCAAACTGGAAAACAGCGTCAAGCACCCAGATGAATATGCCGATAATTACTACTGCGGCAATAACAACTGCGGTGTTGTTAACAACCTGCTTACGCGAAGGCCAGATAACCTTTTTCATCTCAGATTTAGATTCTCTGAAATATTTTGCAATAGCCTTGAAAGGGTTAAACTTTTTCTTGGCTGTGCTTGTCTCTGCCATACTGTTCACCTCTTTAACAGATTACTGCGGGGGACACCCGTCAGCAAAAAATTGGGAAATTATTTTGTTTCCTTGTGCATTGTGTGTTCGCGACAGAAGCGGCAATATTTGTTCATTTCCAATCTGTCGGGATTGTTTTTCTTATTCTTCATGGTGTCGTAGTTTCTCTGTTTACATTTACTGCAAGCCAATGTTATTTTAACTCTCATTGCTGTGCACCTCCTTCAATGATAAAGCACGTATTTATGCGTTAAATAATTTTATGCAACACAAATAAACCGATATTCGGCTTATATAGGATACCACACCGAAGGGACGATGTCAAGTAAAAAATTATTTTTTTTGAATAAGTTGGAAATGTTGAAAAATCCAATATCTTATGATAGAATGATTTAGACGAACCCAACTCTTACCATTTTATATTATTTACAGGGGTGACCAGTATGTCAGGCAAGAAAATATTTTCGGAAATTGACTCCCTTTCGGATAAGTATATTAAAATCTGGGAGGATGTGAGCAATATAGAAAGTCCCACATCTTTCAAAGATGGGGTTGACAGGTGCGGAGAGTATTTTGCCGACCTTGCCCGTCAAAAGGGGTTTGAGGTGGACTACTCCCGTCAGGAAGTGTCGGGGGATGCAATTTGCATCACTATGAACAGGGGCGCCAAAGGCGTACCCGTGGTATTCTCGGGACATATTGACACCGTTCACGCTGTCGGCTCTTTCGGCTCTCCTGCAACTAAAATTGTAGACGGCAAAATCTATGGGCCCGGTGTGTGCGATTGCAAAGGCGGTGTTGTGGCAGGTCTTATGGCTATGGAGTCACTGGCACAGGCAGGTTTTACGGACCGACCTGTAAAACTCATTATCCAGTCCGACGAAGAGGTCGGAAGTTCATACAGCAAAAAATCTACTATTAAATATATGTGCGACAACTCAAAGGACGCGGCAGTGTTTGTCAATCTTGAACCATACAACAACGGGTTTGCCACTATGAGCCGCAAGGGTATCATCGGTTTTAATTTTGAAGTGACGGGCATAGAGGGGCACTCCTCCAAATGCGCCACCCTGGGCGCCAACGCAATTATCGATGCAGCCCATAAGATGATGGAACTTGACAAAATCAAAGACAACGACGGTATCACCTGCAATGTGGCTAAGGTACAGGGCGGAACACTTCGCAACATCATACCGGGCAAGTGCCGTTTTGAGACGGATTTCCGCTTTATGACCAACGAACAGTTTGAATATATCTGCAAGTTTGTCAAAGACCTTGCTGCCACCGTACACGTAGAGGGTTGCAAATGCACCGTGAACGAGCCGGGCTCTCCCCGACCCGCCATGGAACTTACAGACTTTAACGTAAAGGCGTTTGAGAGGATGAATCAGGTGTTTGCAAAAAACGGTCTGCCCGAACTTAAAATGTTCCGCGGTCTTGGTGGCTCCGATGCTGCATATACAACACAAGAGGGTATCCCCACAATTGACTCTTTGGGTGTTGAGGGCGGATTCATCCACTCGGCTGATGAGTATGCAGTTCTCTCTTCCCTTGCCGAATGTGCAAAACGCCTTGTTGCCATTGCATTGGATTATTGATTATAACCGGAAGGTGTATATAATATGAAGTTAAGTGAACGACTACTTAAAATAACAGAATTTGTCCGCGGTGCAACCGTAGTGGCAGATATAGGCACCGACCACGGGTATGTGCCTGTGTATTGTGTGCAGAATGGTCTCTGCGACAGAGCAATCGCCTGTGACATCAACGAGGGGCCTCTTGCCGCGGCAAGAGATCATATTGCGGACAGCGGACTGTCAGATGTTATAGACGCAAGGCTCTCCGACGGACTGGAAGCACTTGCTCCAAACGAGGCGGATACAATCGTTATCGCCGGTATGGGCGGTTTTTTAATCCGCGATATTCTTATCCGCGGTACAGAGGTAATTGGCTCCGACACCCGACTCATTCTGCAACCTATGGTGGCGGCAAAGGAACTCAGGGAGTACCTTGCAGACAACGGGTTTGAGATAGTCACTGAAAAACTTGCCCGAGAGGAAGATAAATTCTACAATATTATGTATGTACAAAAAGGTGCATCTTCTCTCACGGAAAAAGAACTACTCCTCGGTAAGGGCATTGAAGACGACGAAAACTTCGGCGATTATGTCACCTTCAATGTAAATGTGGTGAGCAAAATCATAAACGGTCTTAAAAAAAGCAAGGATAAAGACGGCGAGATTGCCCGATACGAGCATCTGCTTGAAATAATAAAAGTATAAATATAACCCCCTGCAAGTTTTCTTGCAGGGGGTTATTCTTGTAATGCTCAGATTATCTCTTTGAATTTTTCACAACCACTTTATAAAGAGCCACAAGGGCAATGACATTGGGGATTACCATAAGGTAGTTGAAAAAGTCGGTAAGTTCCCACACGAGGTCGTTGGAGAGAAGTGAGCCCGTAAAGATAAATGCAATGGCGATGACAGCATATATAACCGTACCCCATTTGCTGTTTTTTGTAAGGTAACGTGCGTTGATTTTACCGAAGAAATTCCAGCCGATAATGGTGGAAAGAGCAAAGAAGAACAGACAGACCGCCACAAAGCCGTTACCGAAGGTTTCCGAGCCGATTGCGCTGCCAAATGCCATCTGCATAGCGCTTGTCTTTGTGACTATTGCGTTCGCACCCGATGTGGCAGCCATATACGCATCACCCGCAAGACCTGCAAGAGGGCCGTCACCTGCATAGAGACAGGAGATAACCACAAGGGCTGTCATAGTAAGCACGATGAATGTATCAATAAACACGCCTATCATTGCGACAACGCCCTGATCGTGGGGCTTTGATACATTTGCCATTGCGTGGGCATGGGGAGTAGAACCCATACCTGCCTCGTTGGAGAAAAGTCCTCGTTTTGCACCCTGACTGATGGCGGTTTTGAGTGCATAACCTATACCGCCGCCGATGAGAGCAGAGGGGGTAAAGGCAAACTTGAATATCATACCGATTGTCTCGGGAAGGAATCTTGCCCTTATGCAAAGAATCACGATTCCGCTAAGGATATAAAAAAGCGCCATAAGGGGCACCATCTTCTCTGTAACCGATGCAAGGCGTGAAACACCGCCGATAAATATTACCGCAGCAATAACGGATACTGCCGCACCCATCACCCATACAGGGATACCGAAGGCGGTGTTGCAGGTCTCGGCAATGGAGTTGGACTGTACCATACTGCCCATAAATCCCAGAGCAAGAACAGATGCGATTGCAAAGAATACGGAAAGGAATGTGCCAAAGCCGTTGGGGAACGCTTTCTTAATGTAGTAAACAGGTCCGCCGCTTATTTCACCCTTTTCGTCTTTGATTCGTGTCTCCTGTGCCAGCACCGCCTCGGCATAGATTGTAGCCATACCGAGGAATGCAATAACCCACATCCAGAAGATTGCACCGGGTCCGCCTACAAGAATCGCACCGGAAGCACCCACGATGTTTCCCGTACCTACCTGAGCCGCAATGGCTGTGGCAAGGGCCTGAAAGGAACTTAATCCCCCGCTCTGCTTACCTCCGCGAAACTTTAAGTTGCCGAAGGTCTGTCTTAACCCATCACCAAAGCAACGCACCTGAACGAATTTTGTCTTGATAGTGAAAAAGAGTCCTGTGCCGACAAGCAAAGCAATTAAGATGTAGTCGGACAGGTACTTGTTGGCATTTGCCACAAGATTGAGTAGTGTTTGCTGCATTTTGATATCCTCCTTAAGCAGTTGCGTCAATATCGAGCCCGTTTTGGGTGCGTGTTTTTACGCCACTGCATTGTTAAAATACTCGCAAATGCTTGAAATGAAATAAAAAAAGCCGCCATAACTTTGGGCGACTCCGGACAAATATAAATGCATAGCACAAAAGATATGCATTTGCTCCGTCCTTTTGCCTGAGAGATTAACCCCAAAGGGGGCTTTACACCTTCGGCAAGGCAAACTGCCTTTCTCCTGCACACTTCATATAGCTCAAATATATAACTTGTGCCTATTATATCTTCTTAGCCTCACTTTGTCAACAGGAAATTTCAAAAAAATATCCGGAAAAATAATACCCCCTCGCTTTCGCAGGGGGGGTAAATTTTATTTATCCATAATTCTGTATTTCTCTGTGAGGAGAATCTTGGAGGTAAGGTTTGAAATTGCATCTCTTCTAAGTTCGAGGGCGTCAATTTTATTCTTCCATGCGACGAAGTCTGTCTTCTCGGTCTTCATGGGGGAATCGTCCGCTTTTTTAAGCGCCTCTGCAAAGGTCTTCACCTTATCTGCATCGAAAAGTTCAATCCTCTTATCAAGAGTGTCTGTAAGTTCTCCGATATGAACCACCTTGTGGGCAGAATCGTTATCAAGGGAAATGTTACTTGCGATAACCATTATCTCGTGTACTTCGGGCATACTGCCGTCAGAAGTCAGTTTGGCGAGTTCTTTACCGAACCTCTTTTTGAACGCCTGAGCATGGAATTCATTCTGCTGGAAGGGATCTCCTTCTATACGGTGAAGTTGACTGCCGTAGCACTTATACCACTCACCGTTTCTTTTGATTTCAAGGGAGTAGTCGGCGTCAAGACCATAAGTCTTAACCTCTATACAGAATATCCCCTTTTCCGATACAACGATAAAATCGCATTCTGTGTGGGATTTTTCGGCGTATTCAAAGTAGTATCCGGGAAAAACATATACTCCCCCGCGCTCTGCATACTTCCGTAGTGCTTTCTCCACAAGTTTTTCACCCGTAACACCGCTGGAAATAACGGGGTAACGCTCATCAAACGCCTCCCGCCACAGATATTTCTGCTCTCTGATTCTGGCGGTATATATATCTGCAAGGAGATTTGCACTCTTACGGAATTCAACATAATTCTCACGTGATGGTTCTCTGTCATATCCAAGGGCATCAAACACTTTTTTAATACCCTCTTCCTCATACTGGTCGGCGCTATATCCATTCTCGTCAGCCCGTTTCAATGTCTCTTCGGTCATCGTTGCAACAACGCTATCCCAATCCTGGTTGGTGCTGCCCGCAAAGGGCACTCCGCCGACAGTTGCCGCGTTCATATTATCAAGATATTCCTCGTTGGAACAGTACATTGTGGGTCTGCTTATGAAAAACTCCGGACTGCGCACCAGATTGCCCGCACCATACAGGTTGTCAATCGAACGGGTAACCTCCCCAAGGGAGGGGATGTGGTCGTCAATCTCTTTGAGCACCCATGGCTCTGGCTTGTCATCAACAA
Source organism: Oscillospiraceae bacterium (assembly GCA_015068565.1). Classification (GTDB taxonomy): domain Bacteria; phylum Bacillota; class Clostridia; order UMGS1810; family UMGS1810; genus SIG455. Next base: position 42,711 of record SVKG01000001.1, read on the forward strand.
ATGTGTCGTGCTGATCTTTCCCTTTGAAGTAGTCAATGGTTTGTCTGGGCATCAGGGAGTAGCCATTTCTATCCTTCATGGTGAAATAGGAACAAAGCACCACCGCAGCCAAAGTTGAAAGTTGAATATTGTCAAACATATCAGATATCATTCTGCATCCGAGGATAACAACTCCGCAGGTAGCAAACACCTTGACTGAGTCTGAATCAGAGTGCATCCAGAAAGAACCTATGTGCTCTCTGCCCGTAAGGCACACCATCATAAGAGCAACTGCACCTACACCGATTATAACCCACACAATATTTCCTATAATCCAGTCCGTATCTGCGTGGGCAAGGGTAGTCGTTATAAGGCGGAGGTTAAGAAGCATCATATACCCTGCAAAAATCTTGAAACCCAGCCGGATGTTCTTTGCTTTGGAAAGGGATTTGTATACATGCTTGTAGTTGTAGGGGAAGTAGATACCCTTGTTGTTGGCATTCTCAATATTTATTTCTTCACCCTTAAGCATAATATGCAGTATAGTTCTGCCGATTAAAAATGCAACCACGACAGGCAGCCAACCGTAACAAATGTACCGAAACGACTCGGGAACAAGTGCAGCCAGAATCCTCTCAAAAATTGAGGGGATAATCCCCACAATCTTACTGATTACATCAAATAACATTTCCATAGTTTATCTCCTTTTGTGAAATTATATATGTGTCTGTCTCAACCTCTCAACAAGTTTTGCAAAATACTCCGGCGGATCGCGGTGAAACTCCATCCGCTCACCCGTTACGGGGTGGTTAAATGATATCCTCTCCGCGTGGAGTGCCTGACCTTGGAGATTATAGGGGTTGGTCTTTGCTCCGTACACACCGTCGCCGAGAATTGGAAAGCCAATATAGGCAAGGTGTACGCGAATCTGATGTGTTCTGCCGGTTTCAAGACGGCATTTTACAAGGGAAGCATCTTTAAGTTGCTCTAAAACTTCAAAATGAGTAACGGCATTTTTGGAGTTTTTGCTCGTTACCGCCATCTTGGTACGGATTGTGCCGTGTCTGCCTATGGGGGCATCTATCTTTCCTTTGTTTATGTTCATATTGCCGTCGGTTATACATATATACTCCCTTACGGCGGTTTTTTCCTTTATCTGCTGTGACAATGAGTTGTGGGCAAGGTCGGTTTTTGCCACCAGCAAAAGCCCCGAGGTTTCTTTATCAATACGGTGGACTATTCCGGGACGGGCAACACCGCCTATACCGCTTAAAGAATCACCGCAATGATGCATCAGCGCATTTACAAGTGTGCCGCTGTAATTTCCTGCACCGGGATGCACTACCATCCCCTGAGGTTTATTGATAACCAGCATATTTTCGTCTTCGAACACAATATCAAGAGGGATATCCTCGGCAGCCGCATCAAGAGGAACTGTTTCGGGAATGTCAATCTCTATGACGTCCCCCTCTTTAAGTTTATCTCTGCCCCTGGCAACGGCGCCGTTTACAGTTACAAGCCCGTCGTCGATAAGTTTTTGTATCCTTGAACGGGAGAAATCCTCTATCTCAATATATTTATCAAGCCGCTGTCCGCCGCTTTCACATATAATCTTCATAATTTTTCTCCCTTATCAGAAAAACGAACACTGACTGCTTTCGGGCAAATCGCCGAGAGCACCGGAGTTTTTCATAACTTCAAGAACTGTTTTGTTTGCCTTTGAACGCTGCATAATATCTTCAACAGACGTAAACTCCGCCTCTTCACGGGCAGCCACTATTGACTCGGCAGCAGAAAGGCCAAGCCCTGCAATAGCATTAAGGGGAGGCAGAATCTTGCCGTCAACTTTTAAGAATTTATAGGCATGGGAAGTGAAAATGCTGATGGGCAGCATCTCTATGCCTCTTGAATACATTTCGTTGCACACCTCTAAGATTGTCATAACCGATTTGTCCTTGGCGCTTATATCCTTGCCACGAGCCTCAAACTCTGCCATGGTCTGCAAAACTTTGCTTCTGCCCTGTGCCATAAGGGAAGCATCAAACTCGTCTGCCCTTACGGTGAAATAGGTCATATAAAATTCAATGGGATAGTACACCTTGAACCATGCGATTCTGTACGCCATGGTAACGTATGCCACCGCGTGGGCTTTGGGGAACATATACTTAATTGTTTTACAGGATTTGATGTACCATTCGGGTACATTTGCCTCTCTCATCTCTGCTTCAAACTCGTCGGTAAGGCCTTTGCCCTTACGCACCATTTCCATTATCTTAAATGCAGACTTTGGTGCCACGCCCATCTGTATAAGATAGAGCATAATATCGTCACGCGTACAGATGGCGTTAGAAAGTGTCGCCGTACCCGCGCGGATAAGGTCCTGTGCATTGTTTGTCCATACGTCAGTTCCGTGGGAGAGTCCCGATATGCGCACAAGTTCGGAGAAGGTGGAAGGTTCGGTTTCCACAAGCATCTGCCGTACAAAGTGTGTACCAAACTCCGGCACCGCATAAGTGCCTACCTTACTGTTGATATCCTCCGGTGTGACACCGAGCGCCTCGGTACTTTTGAAAAGGCTCATAACCTTGGGGTCGCCTGTGGGTATTTTTTTTGCATCGACCCCCGTAAGGTCTTCAAGCATACGGATTACGGTGGGGTCGTCGTGACCGAGCAGGTCAAGTTTGAGCAGTTTACCCGAAATGGAATGATAATCAAAATGTGTAGTGATAACACCGCTGTCGGGTTTGTCGGCAGGGTACTGTATGGGCGTGAACTCGTGCACGTTCCTGTTACGGGGGATAATCATAAGTCCTCCCGCGTGCTGACCGGTTGTGTTTTTAACACCTGTACAGCCCTTTACAAGACGGGCAATCTCTGCTTTGCTCACATACTGGCCTCTGTCTTCAAAATACTTCTTTACATAACCGAAGGCAGTCTTATCCGCAATAGTGCCGATAGTTCCGGCGCGGAAAACGTACCCTTCGCCAAAAAGTTCCTCGGTGTATTTATGGATTTTACCCTGATAATCGCCCGAAAAGTTAAGGTCGATATCAGGTTCTTTACCGCCGCCGAAACCAAGGAATGTTTCGAACGGGATATCGTGACCGTCGTGCTTCATAAGTGCTCCGCACCTGGGGCATTCCTTGTCGGGCAAGTCAAATCCGGAACCCACGGAGCCGTCGGTGATAAACTCGCTGTATTTACATTTGGGGCACACATGGTGCGGTGGCAGAGAGTTAACCTCGGTAATACCCGAGAAGAACGCCACAAGGGACGAACCTACCGAACCACGGGAGCCTACAAGGTACCCGTCTGCATTGGATTTGTGAACAAGTTTCTGTGCGATGATATACATAACGCTGTACCCGTTATCAATAATTGAACTGAGTTCAACATCTATTCTCTCTTTAATATGCTCAGGCAGAGGGTCGCCGTAAATGGATTTGGCAGTGTTATATGTCATCTCCCGCAATTCCTCGTCGGAGCCGTCAATAATGGGGGGTGCCGTTTCCGTTGGGATGGGTATTATATAGTCTACCATATCTGCTATCTTTGAGGGGTTATCTATAACAAGTTCCTTTGCTTTTTCCCCGCCTAAATAATCGAACTCAGAGAGCATCTCGTCAGTCGTGCGAAGATACAGAGGAGCCTGATTGTCGGCATCGTCAAAGCCCTTTCCTGCCATAAGAATACGGCGGTAAACCTCGTCCTCGGGATTTAAAAAATGTACGTCACCTGCGGCAACACAGAGTTTGCCTGTTTTTGCGGCAAGGTCCACGATCTTTTTGTTAAGGTACTTGATATCTTCCTCGCTTGAAAGAGTGCCGTTTTCAACAAGGAATCTGTTGTTGCCGAGCGGCTGGATTTCAAGGTAATCGTAGAACTTGACTATATCGTCTGTCTTTTTGGCATCTGCCCCGTCTAAAAGCGCTCTGTATAGTTCACCCGCTTCACACGCGGAGCCTACAAGCAGACCCTCCCTGTATTGTTCAATAAGGCTCTTGGGCATAATGGGTTTCTTGTGATAGTACTCCATACAGGATTTTGAAATAAGGTGATAAAGATTTTTAAGTCCCGTGTAATTGCGTACCAGCACAGTTGCATGGTAGGATTTCTGTGATTTAAGGTCGGTTTCTTCCGCAAGGGCGGAGTTGGTTTTTGAAACCTCGGTTATGCCCCTTGCTTTGAGTATGTCTGCCAGTATTATAAATATCCGTGCGGTGGCGGCAGCATCGTCACAGGCGCGGTGGTGGTTTTCAAGTTTTACGCCGAAGTGCTTTGTAAGGGTAGCCAGTTTATGATTTTTAACATCCTTAACAAGTGTACGGGCAAGTTCCAGCGTGTCTATATACGCGTTGTCAAAAGGTATGGAATGTCTTTCCGCCGCTGCTTTTATAAAGGATGTGTCAAAGTTGGCATTATGCGCAACAAGAACACAACCCTTTGAAAATTCAAGAAAATCTGCCACGGCCTTATCCTCTGTGGGAGCGTCGGCAACCATATCGTCGGTTATACCGGTAAGTTGCACGATGTTCGGCGGAATGGGACGGAGCGGGTTTACAAAGGTGTTGAACTCATCTACGATGTTGCCGCCTTTAATCTTTACTGCGCCGATTTCCGTTATACTGTCGGATGTCGCTTTAAGTCCCGTGGTTTCAATATCAAACACAACAAACTCACCGTCATAGTCTGCATCGGTACTGCCGAAGGTGATGGGCACAGAATCGTTTATGATATACGCTTCCACGCCGTAGATTACTTTTATTTTATGCTCTTTTACCTGTCCGTCACGGTCAAACTCCACCGCCTTATGCATTGCATTCGGGAACGCCTGTATGTTGCCGTGGTCAGTTATGGCAATGGCTTTGTGCCCCCAGCGGATAGCAGTGGCAACTAAATCTTCCACATCGGAAACCCCGTCGGTGGTAGACATTTTTGTATGCAGATGCAGTTCCACACGTTTTTCCTCAGCGGTATCCTCACGCAGGGTTTTCTTTGCCTTTTCTATAAAGTTTGCCATAAGCACTGTTTCTTTGGCAAAGGTGTCGTACTGTACTCTGCCGCGGATTTTGTAGTGGCCGTTTTTCTTTAATCCGTCTTTTAAGGCGGGTACGTCTTTTTTATCCGCAAAAAGTTTTACGCTGTACGCAGAGGATGAGTCCGCCACAAAAAATGTGTAGAGGGTTTTTCCGCTCTGCAACTCTCTGGTGTCTAAATCAAATATATCTCCGCACACAGTAACAGTGCCCATCTCCTCGCTGATCTGGGAAATGGGTATGATTGTGCCGTCCTTGTCTTTCCCCCGCAATGGTTTGCCGTATACTATGCCGTCGGTCTTTTCTTTTTTTTCTTCAACAACGGGAATCTCTATCTCGGGCAGATTTTCTATTGCTTCTGCCTGCATTTCCATAAACTGCTCGTCGCTGAATTCGTCAATAAACTCCGCTTTAATATTCTCTCCCAACTGGGCAAGAACAAGTTTTTCTATTATTCTGTCGCATCCGGATTCCGAAAGCAGGTGTATGCCGTATTTACAGGTGATTTTCAAAACGCCGTTCTCGTACTTGCAGGTGCTGTCGGTAAAAAGTCCCGACACGCCCTTAACCGTTGCGGATACATAAAATATCAGGTTGCGCCAGTAACGGTCAATATCAACGGTGGCAAGGGACAAACCCTCGTACTTTACCCGTATTACCAGACTGTTTAAATTAGACTCCGTCGCCGCCTTTTCCTTAAAATCCTCGATAAGTTCATAAGGAAGCAATTCCCCGGAATAAAGAGTAATATCGAGTGTGCGGTCAATGGCACTGGCTTTTATATTATAAACACGCGCTCCGGAAATTTCTTCGGGCACGTCAATTTTTGCAAACAATTCGCTTAATGTCAGCGGTGTTGGTGACATATACTAAACCTCACTTACATATTTTCTATTTCTCTTATAAGTTGCTCAAACAAATCCTTTTCGTCAACTTTGCGCACGATTTCGCCTTTTTTGAATATAAGGCCCTCTCCGTTGCCTCCGGCAATACCGATGTCTGCCTCACGCGCTTCGCCCGGACCGTTTACGGCACAGCCCATTACGGCAACCGTTATGGGTTTGTCAACAGTCAGCAGGTATTCCTCAACACGTTTTGCAAGGGGGATAAGGTCGATTTTCGTTCTGCCGCAGGTGGGGCAGGATACAAGCCTTGCTCCTTTATCGGTAAGGTCAAGGGATTTGAGTATCTCTCTTGCTACATAGATTTCCTTTATTGGGTCGTCGGTTAGGGATACTCTGAAAGTATCGCCGATTCCGTCACACAAAAGTGCGCCTATGCCCACAGCGGATTTAACTGTTCCGCCAAGGTAAGTACCTGCCTCGGTAACACCGAGATGCAGGGGATAATCGTACTTTTGGCTCATCTGCCGGTATGCAGATATGGTGGTGGGGACATCGGATGCTTTTAAAGATATTACGATATCTTCAAACCCGTATTTTAAAAGCAGTCCTATATGCTCCTCGGCACTTTCCACCAGTGCCTCAGGTGTGGGTGAGCCGTACTTTGCAAGGATGCTCTTTTCAACAGAGCCGCTGTTTACGCCTATACGGATGGGGATACCGCGCCTCTTTGCCTCCTCGGCAACTGCCCTCACGCCTTCCTCGGAGCCTATGTTGCCCGGGTTTATGCGCACCTTGTCGGCACCATGCTCCATTGCCGCCAGTGCAAGGCGATAGTCAAAGTGTATATCTGCCACAACGGGGATTGATACACGTTTTTTTATCTCTGCAAAGGCAACTGCGCTTTCCATATCGGGCACAGCGCACCTTACGATGTCACACCCGGCACCCGCAAGAGCGTTAATCTGCTCTGCTGTGGCAATGTAGTCGGCAGTTTTTGTATTGGTCATCGACTGCACGGAAACCTTTGCGTCGCCGCCAACGGCAACCGAACCTATGTATATACGTTTACTCATAAAATCAGCATCCTTTTTGTGTTAAAGGGGACACTGCCCCATCTTTTTTATTGTAACATAGGGGCAAAAAAATTACAAGCGTTTTTCGACTCCTTCCGACCCCCGAAAACCGCGTAAATTGGCGGTTTGCAATAATTTTGGTAATTCCTATAAATTTTGTATGCTTTTTTTGTAAATCTCTACGAATTTAAATTTTCTTTAAAAATACTATTGAAGTATCTCTCTCCCTGTTGTATAATAAGTTTGAAAATAAGAGTACTAACTCGAAAACAGAATAATCAAGGAGGAGAGTCCAATGGTTAAGTTAATCGTAGGTAAGAAAGGCAGCGGAAAAACCAAAGCAATGCTCGAAAGCGTTAATAACGCGGTAGATATAGAACACGGCAACGTAGTTTTCATCGCAAGGGAAAACAGACACACCTTTGATATCAATCACGGCGCACGTCTGGTTGGTGTGGCAGAAGGCGGTATGGCCGATTTCAGCGAGTTCAGAGGATTTATAAAAGGTATCATGTCACAGAATTATGACATCACTCACATCTACATAGATTCAATCCTCAAAATTGTTGCTGACGGCGAAGGTCTTGTTGACTTTATCAACACTCTTGACAGCATCTGCCAGGGTAATGATATCAAGTTTACCATTACCATCAGCGCCGCAAAGGAAGAGTTGCCCGAAGCAATCTACAAATTTATAGCATAATTAAATCACATTAAATATTAAAAGCCCGGAAGGAATCCTTCCGGGCTTTCGTAATGCACAGGGCAGAAAAAAGGCTGAGGGGGGTAAAAACCACTCAGCCTTTTTGCCTTATTATTGTGCCGTTATCTTTGTGAGCAAAGCCTGTTGGATTTTGGATGCTGTAAGGTTTGCAGAAATCTCATCTGCAAGAGCACTGTCGAGGGGCATTGCTTTAATGTCTTTTATCTTTTTGATGATGTGCCAACCGTAACTGGTTTTTACGGGCTTTGAAATCTCTCCCTCTTTAAGGGCAAATGCAGCCGCCTCAAACTCGGGCACCATTTCGCCGTAAGTAAACACATAGCCCTCGGGATTTACGCTCATACCGGGGTCTTCGTTGTATTGTTCAATAAGTTTGTCAAAGTCTTCGCCGCCGTTGGCTTTTTTATAAACGCTGTTTGCAAGGTCCTCTTTCTCTTTGAGCTGAGTTTTGTTTTCGATTTCCTTGCCGTTGTCGTCTACTGTCTTTATAAGGATATGCTGCGCCTGAACACCCTCATAACCAAACTGATCTTGGTTCGCTTCGTAATACTCTTTTACTTCCTCTAATGTGGTCTTGAATGCATCACAAGTCATAAGTTTTTCACTGAGGTAATTTGTCTGCACATATCTCTGATACATCTCGGCGGAAAAGCCACTTGCTTTCATAGCCTCTTGGAGACCTTCCTTACCGCCGTACTGCATTTCGAGGAAAGCGATGGTGTTCTGGTACTTTCCATAAAAATCCTCACCGAGTACGATGCCGTTTTCCAAAGCAAGTTCTTTTATTGCGTTATATTCAACAATACCTGCAATCGCCAACTGAGCGATTTCCTCGTCTGAACGTCCGGCATTTTCTTCTTTGGCTCTTTCAACTGCCATATAACTGTTAATCTCGCCTACGGTTGCCTTGTATTTACCGTCAACAACGGTTTCCTCACCGTCAAAGGCCACTTCGTATGCATCGGAAATATACGCTACCCCGTCTGCATAGTTTACGTCCTTGCCCAGCGCCTCTGCAACGGCACGGATGGGCACGTATGTAGTGTTATTGTAGAGAAAATTATCGGCAGAGAGAGTTTCGCCGTTGATTTTAACGGTTATCTGATTTCTTACAACATCAATCTTCTCCCACAGAGCGTCTGCCATAGCAGTTACGCCTACTGTCAGTGCGCCGATTAACACGCCGACAACTAAATACTTGAAATTCTTTTTCATTATAATATTCTCCTTTGTTTTTTATTTACGGGGCATCTTTTATACGCTCATATCTGCGCCTGATGCCGCTGCTTTTAAATACTCGTTGATAAACCCGTCAAGGTCGCCGTCCATAACGGCTCCGATGTTGCCCACTTCAAAGCCTGTGCGGTGGTCTTTAACCATTGTATAGGGCTGGAATACATAGGAACGTATCTGGCTGCCCCACGCAATTTCCTTGTGTTCGCCTTTGATGTCGTCAATCTTTTCTTTGTGCTCTCTTTCCTTGATTTCAACAAGTTTACCGATAAGCATCTTCATAGCGGTATCTCTGTTTTTGTGCTGTGAACGCTCGTTCTGACAGGACACAACTATACCGGTGGGGATATGTGTTATTCTTATGGCGGAGTCAGTTTTATTGATATGCTGACCGCCTGCACCACTTGCACGGAAGGTGTCAACACGGATATCCTCGGGGTTGACCTTTATCTCGGTGTCATCTTCAATCTCGGGCATTACCTCAACAGATGCAAATGAAGTGTGACGTCTGCCGGAGGAGTCAAAGGGCGATATGCGCACAAGACGGTGCACACCTTTCTCACTCTTTAAATATCCATAGGCGTTAAGACCGCCGATAATAATGGTTACTCCCTTAACACCCGCCTCGTCACCGGGGAGAAAGTCCACCGTTTCAAGGCTGTATCCTCTCCGCTCTGCCCAACGGGTAAACATTCTCAGCAGCATCTGTGCCCAGTCCTGCGCCTCTGTACCACCGGCACCGGCGTGGATGGTTAAGATGGCGTTGTTTTTGTCATACTCGCCCGACAGCAGGGTTTCAAGAGTCATCTCCTCAACTCTTGCCTTTATATCTTTAAGTGCTGACATCATATCCGAATCCGCTTCGGTTTCGCCCTCGTCAGCCATCATCTCGGCAAGTACAAGTGCATCTTCATAGTCACTTACAAGTGTGTTGTACTTTTCTACTTTGTTTTTAAACTCTTTGGTTCGTTGGAGAATCTTCTGGCTTTTTTCCATATCGTCCCAGAAGCCGTCCTCCGCCGCCTGAGCCTCTAATTTTTCTATCTCTGCCACTGCACCTGCAATGTCAAAGTGAATCCCTCAATTCGTCAATGCCGGGCTTAACCGCCTGAACTTCAAGTCTGTATTCATCAATCAGCATTTAATCACTTCCTTTTTTAAATAAGTTTATATCAAAAGATTTTACATCTTTTAATTTATTCGTTTATTCCGCAGCATTTTTTATACTTTTTACCGCTGCCGCAGGGACAGGGGTCGTTTCTGCCGGGTTTTTTGCCCTTAACAACAGGTTTTTTTGTTGCTTCGCCGCTGTTTGCATGGGATGCTGTCGTCTGTTTTACTGCCGTTTCATCGTGGCGGATTTCACGCTCTATACGTACCGCAAAGAGCAGTTTGATAACATCCTCACGGATGTTGCCCAGCATCTCCTCGTACATGTTATAGCCTTCTTCTTTGTACTCTATAACGGGGTCGCGCTGTGCATAGGCACGGAGTCCGATACCCTTGCGGAGTTGGTCCATATTGTCTATATGATCCATCCACTTGTTGTCAACCACCTGCAACAGAATTATACGCTCAACCTCGCGCATACGCTCCTCGCCAAACTCGGCTTCTTTCTCCTCGTACCGTTTCATAGCGGTATCTGTCAGGATATCGCGGAGCATATCCTTAGTCATTGCCTCCCTCTGCTCGGGGGTAAAGTCAAACGTTCCCTCGGGAGCAAATATCTTTTCGCAGAACTCTGCCATACCGGTCATATTCCACTCGTCTATATACTCTGCACTGCCGGTATAGGAATTTATAATATTATCCACAAAACCTTCCATCATAGTCACGATGGAATCGCGGATGCTCTCGCCGTTTAAAACTTTGTTGCGCTGTGAATAGATAACATTCCTCTGCACGTTCATAACGTCGTCGTATTGGAGAACGTGTTTTCTTATCTGGAAGTTGTTGCCCTCTACGCGTTTCTGTGCGTTTTCGATAGCACCGGAGAGCATCTTGTGCTCTATTGCCTCATCATCTCCAAGGCCGAGAGTGTTTACTACGGCTTGTAGTCTTTCGGAACCGAACAGGCGCATAAGGTCATCCTCTAACGCGATATAGAACTTAGACTCGCCCGGGTCACCCTGACGTCCTGAACGTCCGCGAAGTTGGTTGTCAATACGTCTTGACTCGTGGCGTTCCGTACCGATGATAAAAAGTCCACCCGCGGCAACTACTGCATCGTGTTCGTCGGCAATCTCCGCTTTGAACTTGCTCTCCAATTCCTTAAAGGTTTTACGCGCGTTTAAGATTTCCTCATCATCTGTTTCGGAAAAGCCTATTGATTCGAGTATGAGTTCGTCTGTGTAGCCGAGTTTCTTCATCTCTTTTTTTGCCATAAACTCAGCATTACCGCCAAGCATAATATCCGTACCGCGACCTGCCATATTAGTTGCAATCGTAACGGCTCCGCTTTTACCTGCCTGTGCAACGATTTCCGCCTCTTTTTCGTGGTGCTTGGCATTGAGCACCTGATGGGGGATTCCGCGTTTTTTGAGTAATCCGCTTAAAAGTTCGGATTTTTCTATCGTTACTGTGCCCACAAGAACAGGCTGACCTTTTCTGTGGCACTGCTCTATCATATCTATAACCGCGTTGAACTTGCCCGACTCGGTCTTGTAAACCGCATCACTATGGTCAATGCGTATCATAGGCTTATTTGTAGGGATAACCACTACATCAAGTTTGTATATACCCTGGAACTCCTCTTCCTCAGTTTCCGCAGTACCCGTCATACCCGAAAGTTTGGAGTAGAGCCTGAAATAGTTCTGGAATGTAATTGTGGCAAGGGTCTTGCTCTCGTGCGCAATCTTAACCCCTTCTTTTGCCTCAATAGCCTGATGGAGTCCGTCACTGTAACGTCTGCCTATCATAAGTCTGCCGGTGAACTCGTCAACAATGATAACCTCACCGTCTTTTACAACGTAGTCTTTATCCCTGCGCATTACACCGTAGGCACGGATTGCCTGATTGATGTGATGGGAAAGTGTCATATTGTCAGGGTCTGAAAGGTTTTCCACACCGAAAGACTCCTCCGCTTTCTTTACGCCTGTGGCGGTAAGGGTTGCGGTATTTGCCTTTTCGTCTACTATATAGTCTGCATCAATATCGTCATCGAGTTGCTTGGAGTCCTGCTCTTTGATAACAAAGCATTTGAGTCTGCGGGCAAAACGGTCTGCCAGTGTATACAAATCCGTGGACTTGTCGCCTATACCCGATATGATAAGCGGTGTACGGGCTTCGTCAATAAGGATAGAGTCCACCTCATCAACAACGGCAAAGTTATGGCCTCTCTTCTGCACTGTCTGGTCTTTGTATTTAACCATATTGTCACGCAGATAGTCAAAGCCGAATTCGTTATTTGTACCGTAGGTTATGTCAGAGTCGTAGGCTCTCTTTCTGTCCTCGCCCTCAACCTCGTGGGTGATAAGACCTACCGTAAGACCTAAAAATCTGTGGATTTTGCCCATCTGCTCACTGTCACGTCTTGCAAGGTAGTCGTTTACGGTAACCACATGAACGCCCTTGCCGGAGAGAGCATTAAGGTAACAGGGCAGTGTTGCAACGAGGGTCTTACCCTCACCGGTTTTCATCTCGGCAATTCTGCCCTGATGCAAAACTATACCGCCTAAAAGTTGCACGTCAAAATGGCGCATACCTAAAACCCTCACACTTGCCTCTCTTACAACGGCAAAAGCCTCGGGCAGGATATCGTCAAGTGTTTCGCCCGATGCAAGTCTTTGTCTGAACTCGTCTGTCTTACCGCGAAGTTCAGAATCAGTCAGTTTTTGCATATCGGGTTCAAGTTCATTTATCTGCTCCACTATGGGAAGTAACCTCTTTATCTCCCGGTCACTGTACGAACCGAAAAGTTTATTGGCAATGGATTTAAACATCCCCGCGTCATCCTCTCAAAATAATAAAAGTCATTAACAGTATACCATAGAGTTAAGGTATTTAACAACACTTTTTTAATATGTTAACATTTTTTTAATAATAAAGGGAAAATAGTTGAAAATATCATTGTTTAATGGTATTATATACATATATTTTACGAAAGAGGTGAGGAGCATAATATCTAAAACGTACAGTTGTTCTCTGTCAGGGATTGACGGTGTGATTGTCACAATTGAAGCCGATTGCAGTAACGGTCTTCCCGCGGTGGAACTGGTAGGTCTGCCCGATACCGCCGTTAAGGAATCCAAAGAGCGTATCAGGTCTGCTATCAACAACAGCAATTTCGTTTTTCCACAGAAACGGCTGGTTATCAATCTTGCTCCTGCATATCTTAAAAAAGAAGGTGCATCCTTTGACCTACCCATTGCGATGGCAACTCTTGCCGCGTCGGGGCAGTTTGACACAAGATGTTGCGAAGGATGTATATTTATAGGCGAACTCGCTCTCGACGGCACTGTCCGCAGAGTCAAAGGCGCACTGCCCATGGTGCTTGAAGCGAAAAAGAAAGGTTTTACAAAAGCAATCGTTCCGGCAGAAAACGCGGCAGAAGCCGCTGTTGTAGAGGGTATTGAAGTATACGGAGCGTCATCTCTTACACAGGTTATTGAGCATCTGACGGGAGTGGCGCTTATAGACAGAACCTCTGTTGATATTGCATCGCTTTTTGAACTTGACAGAAACCATCTGGGGGATTTTGCCGAGGTAAAAGGTCAGGATGCGGCAAAGAGGGCGCTCACCATTGCCGCAGCAGGCGGTCATAATGTGCTTATGATCGGCTCTCCCGGTGCGGGTAAGACAATGCTTGCAAAGCGGCTCCCCACAATAATGCCCGGGCTGAGTTTTGACGAGGCGCTGGAAGTGACTAAAATATATTCCATATCCGGCAAACTTCCGCCGGGGGAATCACTGATAACAACACGGCCTTTCCGAAGTCCCCACCACACAGTGTCGGCAGTTGCCATAACAGGCGGCGGAACCAACCCCAAACCCGGTGAGATTTGCCTTGCACACAGGGGAGTGCTGTTCCTTGATGAGTTTCCGGAATTTCGCAAAGACACCATAGACGCTATGCGCCAACCTCTTGAAGACGGCAGTTTCACCGTTTCAAGAGCAAATGCGACGGTGACGTTCCCGAGTTCTGTTATGCTGATTGCAAGTATGAACCCCTGTAAATGCGGTTACTATGGTGACAGCAGCAGAGAATGTAAATGTTCAGCCGGTGAGATTCAGCGGTATATGCACAAAATCTCCGGACCGATGCTCGACAGAATAGACATACAGATTCAGGTGCCCTCGGTTAAGTATTCAAACCTTGCATCGACAGAGCAAACCGCGTCGAGCAGCGATATGAAAGCAAAAGTCGATACTGCCCGTGCTATTGAGAAGGAGCGGTATAAAAATGAATCCTATATCACAAATTCCGACCTGGACAACAAGGGAATAGAAAAATACTGTCCTCTTGACAGCGATTCGCAAAACGTTTTGACGGACATATTTGAAAAGACAGGGCTTTCCGCAAGGGCGTACACCCGTATAATCAAGGTTGCCCGTACTATCGCCGACATAGAAGAGAGTGAGAACATCACATCGGCGCACATAGTCGAGGCAACGGGGTACAGGAGTCTTGACAAGAAATTCTGGTTTTCGTAATTTTTTTACTATATATCAATTCACATAAATTAAGGAGATGTATCAATGGAAACTTCAATAGAAATTAAAAAACTTTTCCGCCAGACATCAGAGTATGAAAACAAACAAATCCTCGTCGGCGGTTGGGTTAAGAGTCTGCGCGCATCGAATGCTTTTGGATTTATAGAACTCAACGACGGCACGTTTTTCAAAAATCTTCAAGTGGTTTTTGAAAAGGAGTTTGTGCCAAACTATGACGAAATAGCAAAACTCAACATAGGTTCAAGCCTTTTTGTAAGGGGTACACTGGTGCCTACCCCCGGTGCAAAACAGCCCTTTGAACTCAAAGCCTGTGAAATCACCGTAGAAGGCCCCTCTACACCCGACTATCCGTTGCAGAACAAACGCCATTCGTTTGAGTTTCTGCGTTCCATCGCGCATCTGCGCCCCAGAGCAAACACCTTTAACGCGGTATTCCGTGTGCGCTCGGTTGCCGCTTTCGCCATCCACAAGTTTTTCCAGGAGAGAGGGTTTGTGTATGTAAACACACCCATCATCACTTCAAGCGATGCCGAGGGTGCAGGTGAGATGTTCAGAGTTACCACATTAGACCTTAACAATCTGCCCACAGCAGACGGCAAGGTTGATTTTACTCAGGACTTTTTCGGCAAAAGCACAAACCTTACCGTAAGCGGACAACTTGAAGGTGAAACCCACGCTATGGCGTTCCGAAAAATCTACACCTTTGGTCCCACCTTCCGCGCGGAGAACTCCAACACAGCACGTCACGCCGCAGAGTTCTGGATGATTGAACCTGAGATTGCCTTTGCAGACCTTGAAGATAATATGGCACTTGCAGAGGATATGATTAAGTATGTTATAAACTACTGTCTGGAAAATGTCCCTGAGGAAATGCAGTTCTTTGGCACGTTTGTTGACAAAGGTCTGCTTGAAAGACTTGAAAACATTGTAAACAGTGATTTTGCCCACGTTACCTACACCGAGGCTGTGGAACTTCTTAAAAACAGCGGCGAAAAGTTTGACTATCCCGTTGAATGGGGTATGGACTTGCAGACAGAGCACGAGAGATACCTTACTGAAAAACTTATCAAAAAGCCCGTGTTTGTAACTGACTATCCCAAGGAAATCAAGGCTTTTTATATGAAACTTAACGACGATAACAAGACAGTTGCCGCTATGGACCTTCTGGTTCCGGGTGTCGGCGAAATCATCGGCGGCAGTGAGAGGGAAGCGGGTTACGACAAACTCCTCTCCCGCATAACAGAACTCGGTCTTGATCCCAAAGAATACGACTGGTACCTTGACCTGCGTAAATTCGGCGGTACACGCCACGCAGGTTACGGACTTGGTTTTGAAAGACTTATTATGTATATGACCGGTATGTCTAACATCCGCGACGTTGTGTCCTTCCCCAGAACGGTTAACAATGCCGAGTTTTAGAAAGGCTGATTTTATATGAATAATCTCCACTTCGACAAAGCGGGACTCAAATATATCCTGTATCTTATACTGTCTTTTGCGGCAGTGTTTATAGCGTTCAGTTTCGGGCCGGTTATCGGCTGTGTGACAATTCTTTTGGGATTTGCCGTACTGGCGTTTCTGATGCGGGGCGACATCCTCGCCATAGTTGCAAGGTACACCTACAACAAAGACCACGGCAAGGGCTTTCTGTGGTACGAAAGGGCGCTCAAAACGGATAAGATGAAACCCGTTCACGTCCTTATATATGCGTATCTGCTTATCCGTGACGGCGTTCTTGACAAAAGCGAACAACTTATAACAAAAACACTGTTTATAGACAGGGAAAAACTCACCGACGATCTTGTGTCGGGAGCGCATATCAATCTTTCTATTATCAAGTGGAAACGCGGCAATCTTACAGAAGCCATCGAAGAGATTGAACAGGTTTACGAAAGCGGCTTCCGTTCAACCGTTATGTACGGCACACTGGGTTGCTATTATATACTGAACGGACAGTATACAAAAGGACTGGAATTCAGTAAAGAGGCTTTTGAGTTCAACAGCAGCGATGCTATCATAAGGGATAATCTGGCGTATAACTACTATCTTTGCGGCAACATCCGTACTGCCGCGGATATGTATGATGAACTTGTGTCGGAGAACCCCGCGTTTATAGAGCCTTATTACAACTACGGTCTTGTACTTGAAGAAAAAGGCGAGTACGAAGAGGCTATGATACATTACAAAAAAGCCCTTGAAATGCCCGTCAAGTTCCTCTCTACCGTAACACACGACGATGTAAAAACCGCTATCGCCCGTTTAAGCGGCAAACTGGAAGCGGAAAAGGGCGGCTTTTAAAAATGAAACGCGTTACCGTAAACGAAAATGACAGCGGACAGCGTCTTGATAAGTTTCTTACTAAATTTTTAAAGACGTGTCCCCAGAGTATGATATACAAATATCTCCGTAAAAAGCGGATTAAACTCAACGGCAAAAAGTGTGAGGGCTCCGCAAGGCTCTCTGCCGGAGATGTTTTGGAACTTTATATCAACGACGAGTTTTTCGGCGAGAGGGATGCAGAGGATTCTTTTTTGAAGATAAAACCCGACCTTGACATTGTGTACGAGGACGAAAACATACTTCTCATTGACAAAAAACCCGGCATGATTGTCCACGAGGATGACAGGGAAAAGTTCAACACCCTTATATCCCACATAAAGGCGTACCTTTACACAAAAGGCGAATACGACCCGGGCAGTGAGCAGTCCTTTGCTCCTGCGCTTTGCAATCGTATTGACCGCAACACCGGCGGTATAGTTATAGCCGCCAAAAATGCCGCCACTCTGCGCCTTGTTAACGAAAAAATCAAGTGCCGTGAGATAAAAAAGCACTACCTCTGTATGGTGCAGGGGCATGTAACCCCCCGGGAGGCGACTCTTACCTCGTATCTCCAAAAGAACGAGATGCAAAACAGAGTCTATATCAGCGACACTCCCCGACCCGGTTACAAAAAGTGCGTCACAAAATACCGTACAATCGGCAAAACTTCCGACGCTACATTTTTGGAAATCGACTTAATCACAGGCCGCACCCACCAGATAAGGGCGCAGATGGCACATATAGGCCATCCCTTAGCCGGTGACGGCAAGTACGGCACAAACGAGTTTAACAAAAAAGTCGGTCTTAAATACCAGGCGCTTTACTCTTACAGAACAGAGTTTGCATTTTCTGACGACAATATGCTCTCCTACCTCAACGGCAAGTCTTTTGAGGTGGACAAAACCCATATAACCTGGTACAGGCAGTAACCCTGTCTGTCGGCTGAGTTCTGCTCCGGACAAACACAAAATGTCAGGAGCAGTTAGTATATTCCCCGGAGTTGATGATAAATGAAGGACAAAAAAATCAGTTTTGTGCTGGTGTTTTTCAGTGCGCTTTTTCTGTTGCTTATAGTGTATCTTACGAGTATAGAGATTCTGTATCGTGACGAGTATTCTTCGAGCAATCTCAACTCCCGTTCCCTTATAAAGGAAAGTTCCGTTATGCGCGGTACGATTTACGACCGCGAGGGCGAGATACTTGCATACAGCAAAATCGACGGCGACGTGCAAAAGCGGTACTACCCGCATATAGAGTTGTATTCCCACGTTATCGGATACTCCTCAAAAACATACGGAAAGTCTTTTCTTGAAAAGACGTATAACTCCGCCCTCTTAGGTGATGACGGCATCAGTGCCGTGTTTAATATTAAAAACATTTTAAAGGGGGAGATGAGTCAGGGTAACAATCTGCATCTCACCATAGACCACCCCACACAGAAAAGGGCGTCGTCGCTTATGAGCAGATACCGCGGTGCGGCGGTTGCGCTCAATCCTGCCACGGGCGAGATTATCGCCATGGTGAGCAAACCTCACTTTAACCCTAACGAAACGTACCTTACCCGCAGTTGGAGCAGTCTTAACGCCAATGAAAATTCACCCTTTTTAAACCGTGCCACCATGGGACTGTACCCGCCGGGGTCTACTTTTAAAACCGTTATTGCCGCAACTGCATTCCAGAAAGGGCTCACCGGTTTTATTGCAGAAGATGCTGACGGCACCTTTACCGTTGACGGCTACACCATTGCCAATACAAAAAATGCCTCCTACGGCGAAACGGATATGGAAAAGGGTTTTATAAAATCGAGCAACGTATACTTTGCCCAACTGGGGGCGTCTTTTACAGACGGGGATTTTGAAAGACTGGGTAACTCATTTATGTTTAACAAAAAAATCCCGTTCAAGTTCCCCACTGCCGTAAGTAAGTTCCAGACTTCAAAAATGAGCGAAGCAGAGAGGGCGGCAACATCTATCGGTCAGGGTAAAACTTTGATTTCCCCCCTGCATCTTGCAATGATTACAGGCTCTATCGCAAACGGCGGTGTTATGATGAAGCCTTATATAGTTTCAAAACTCACCTCACCCGGCGGCACAACTCTTGAAAGTGTAAACCCATCGTCGCTGGGCAGTGTTATCTCCAAGGACGCGGCGGATTATGTAAAAGGCCTTATGGTTACGACTGTTGAAAAAGGCACAGGTACTAACGCCCGTATATGGGGCATTGATGTAGGCGGTAAAACCGGTACTGCGGAAAACGAGAAAACCGATAAAGACAAAGAAAAAACCCACGCAATGTTTGTTGCCTTTGCCCCGGCAGAGGACCCGCAGATAGCCGTAGCAGTGGTGCTTGAATACGCCGGATCAACAGGCGGAAGCATAGCAGCCCCCATAGCAAGGGAGATTATAAGGACGTATCTTGATTAAAACATCAAAAAAGGAGCAATCTGAGATTGCTCCTTTTTTTACTCATACAAATCGCCTGAGAGGTATCTGTCTCCTCCGTCGGGGAGGAAGACTACTACTGTCTTGCCTTGGTTTTCTGCCCGTTGGCAGACCGCTATTGCACTATGGAGTGCTGCTCCTGATGAAATCCCCACAAGCACACCCTCGGTTTTGCCCATCATACGCGCCATCTCGTAGGCGTCTTCCGTAGTGACGGGGCAGATTTCGTCATAAACCGTTGTATCCAGAACATCAGGCACAAACCCTGCACCTATGCCCTGAATCCCGTGTTTGTCCGCTCCTTTGCCGGAGAGTACCGCAGATTCGGAAGGCTCCACCGCAACAATCTTAATGTCAGGGTTTTGGGTTTTTAAATATCTTCCTGCTCCCGTTACCGTACCACCCGTGCCGACTCCTGCGACGAATATATCCACTTCACCGTCGGTGTCTTGCCATATTTCAGGGCCGGTAGTATCAAAATGCGCCTTGGCGTTATCGGGATTGGCAAACTGGTCGGGGATGAATGAGCCCTCAATATCTTTGGCAAGTTCTTTTGCTTTTTCAATAGCACCTGTCATACCCTTGGTGCCGTCGGTAAGCACAACCTCCGCACCATACGCCCTCATAAGGGTTATGCGCTCTTTTGACATAGTATCGGGCATTACAATTATAACTTTATACCCCCTTGCACCGCCCACAGCGGCAAGGCCTATACCCGTATTGCCCGAGGTCGGCTCGATTATAACCGAGCCTTCGCGTATTTCTCCCCTCGCCTCGGCACCGTCTATCATCCATTTGGCGGCTCTGTCCTTGGCAGAGCCTGTGGGGTTCATAAATTCAAGTTTTGCTAAAAGTTTTGCTTTAAGGCCGTACTTGGCCTCTACATTTGCAAGTCGAATCATCGGGGTTTTGCCGATAAGTTTATCTGCACTGTCATATATTTTAGACATATTCTCCGTCTCCCGTCAATGTTTTCAAAAAGCCACAGATTACTGTGGCTTTTATTGTTTGCTGATTATTGTGATTTATACTCTGTCGTCGTACATAGTCATAGCATCCGCAATATCGTCAAATGAGTTGCATTTGCCGTTTTTAACATACAAATAGGATGTGGTCATACCGCTTACAAGACAACTCTTGATATCAAGCCCTGCAAGAAGTCCAGCGCAAAAGCCGGAGTTAAAGTTATCGCCGCCGCCGGTGGTCTTTTTGGGATTTTCGCAGAGGATTCCCTTAACCTCTACCTCACCGCCGTCATAAACTGCGGCAGAAGAGTCTACGGGATGGATAATAACCGTACCGATACCCGAGAATTCCTTTATCGCCCTTGCAACGGTCAAAGAATCCACATACTCACCCTCGCACAAAACATTATGCATAACCATTGCCTCGGTCTTGTTAGTCCGAGATATGTGGGAGCGTACTTAGAGTATCTGCCAAACATTTTAAGTGCAAGTTTTATCTCCTCTGCGCCTCTCTTGGCACAGTCGGCTATGTCTATATACACCTTGCGGTCTTTTTTGGAAAGGCGTGGCATAACCTCCTCCAAAAACTTCTCGTATATCTTATGGAAATGCACAAGATAACTCCAATTTACCAAGGTTATAATATCTGCCTCGTCAAAGATTTTTACCATCTCATCAACAGATATACGCTCTATAAGGTCTTCCCATTTAAGACGGCTGATTTTTTCAATATCGCTCATAATGATTTTGCCGTCACCGAACTCAAACACATAAGAATATCCCGGTTCGCTCACGGTGATGGTCTTGCAGTTGGGGTTGAGGTTGAATACGGGGTTTTTCTCAGGATATCCCATAGCACCCACACAGGTTAAGTCCACTCCCATATTGGCAAGGCCGTTGGCATAGTGGGGACCGCAACCGCCGAAATCCGTACTGCTTACAGAAAGTTCGATATTACCGCTTACCCCTGCCAGGGACGAAATCTTGTCACCGAACTGGCCGATGGTGGAGTAATATGTACAGGTGGTCTCGTCCGTCCTTGTCTTAACGGGGCGGATAACGAGGTCCACAAACCCGTCAAAGCCCACGCAAACTTTTTTGCTGAGCAAAGTTTCTTTCTTTGCTTTGAAATTATCTGAATACTTCATAATTTACCTCCGAAGCATTATTTTGTTTTTTAAGCACCTTTACAAAGGTGGCAAAATCTATCTCCTCATAGTCGGGAACAATACCTCTGTTCATCAGTTCATCTCCGCCGTAGGTCTCGCCCGTTACGGTGTCGGTGTATTCAAACTCGGGAGAAAGTCCGTCGAGGGTGAGTCGGGACTCCTTGGTGTTAGTGGTATTTAATATACGGCAACCAAAAACCAACGCCTCGCTCTTGTCCTTGGATACAATCTGCCAACTGCAATAGTTACCCTCATAGGGACTCTGCAATCTGTACAAATCACCCGTGCGGACAAGGGTTCGCACACTCTTGCAGAACTCAGTGATATCCTTTATACTGCCAATCTCATCGTCCGTCATCTTGGTAATGTCAAGCTCGTATCCGAACATTCCCGCAAGTGCCACATCCGCCCTGGTTTTAAGAGGGGTGTCTCTGTGTACCATATGGTTGGGAGATTCCGTTACATGGGCAGAGATTGTGCTCAAGGGGTAACAGATTGAGGTGGAATACTGAATTTTGAGACGGGCAATTGCATCGGTGTTGTCGCTTGTCCATATCTGGGGTGAGTAGGCAAGCATTCCCGCATCGAATCTTCCGCCACCTGCGGCACAACCCTCAAAAAGCACGTCGGGGAATTTCCTTATAAGTGCATCAAGCACCTTATACAAGCCAAGGGTGTATCTATGGTTATATCCCTTGCAGGGCATATCCGCCATCATACGGTTATAATCCCATTTGACATACACTATGGGCGCACAAGAGAGGATATCGCTCACGGATTTTACTATAAAATCACACACATCGTCTCTTGAAAGGTCAAGCATATACTGGTTCCTGCCAAGGGCGGGGGTTAAGTTGGGTACGCTTATTATCCAGTCGGGATGCTCACGGTAGAGGTCGGAGTCGGGATTTGCCATCTCCGGCTCAAACCACAGACCAAAGGAGAGCCCCTCATCATTTATCTTCTTTGCCAGTCCCTCTATACCCGAGGGGAGTTTATCTTTATTTACATACCAGTCGCCAAGGGAGGATTTGTTGCTGTTGCGCTTGCCGAACCATCCGTCGTCTAAGACAAAAAGTTCTACGCCCGCCTCCTTCGCTTTCTTTGCCATAGAGAGGATTTTTTCCTCGTTGAAATTAAAGTATGTACCTTCCCAGTTGTTTATGAGAATGGGTCTGTCTTTCCCTGCCCATTTGCTGAGGCAAAGGTTCTCCCTGTATATATCGTGCATCTCTCTGGACAATCCGCCAAAGCCGTCACTACTGTATGCCAGTACCGACTGAGGTGTATAGAAAACATCGCCGGAAGCAAGTTTGTATTCAAAGCCAAAGGGGTTGATACCCTGGCGAACCCTTATATTGCCGTACTGATCGCACTCAGCCACAGAGGAGTGGTTACCGCTGTATATAAGGGAAAACCCGTAAACCTCGCCGTGTTTCTCGTTGGTGTCCTTACCGCAGAGCATAATAAAGGGATTCATAGCGTGACCGCTGCCGCCACGGGCGTTGGATGCTTCAACCTTACCGCCGAAGGGGATAGGTGTGCGGACAAACTCCCTCTCCCTGCACCATGCGCCGGGGAAATAAACAATATCAAGGTCCCGCTTATCAAAATCCACACTGGCACTGTATGCCGATTCCAACGTCATATCCGAGTCGGATTTATTAACAAAACGGGTACTGCGCAAAATCACATCCTGCTCGTCAAAAACCGTATAGGAAAGCACCGCTTCAAGACCGATGCTCTCGTCGAAAAGGGTGATCTCCAATGTCTGTGCCGCCTTGTCACCTTTATAAACCGATGGCATACCCGCAACAGAAGCCGTTTCATTTTCTTTTATCACAAAATCCTTATACTTTAACCGCGTGATGGTGTTGCCGTATTTGTTCTCCACCGTATATGCGGGAGAGCGAAGGTCTGTGTGGCCGTATTCGGGATATTCCCTGATGGCGGTCTCTGAATAAATACCGTCCAAAGCATTATCCCCGTCAAAACATATAAGTTTGCGGAATTCGTTGCCCACAGAAGCAGAATAGTCCTTGTCACCAAGTTTTCCGCCAAAGTGGTAATGCAGAAGATCTCCCGCATCACTTACGGTAAATATATAACTGATATTTCTTCCTTGCAGATGGAAGGTGTTCCCGTTTTTTATGATCATATACGAACCTCCGTCACGCATCTTATTCTTATATTCTCATTATAAAGTATTGCACCATTTTTTTCAAGACAAAAAATCCCTTTCCGTTAAGTTGGAAAGGGATAAATATTCAGGCGGTGACCATAGGAAGAATCCGCCTTTATCTTAAAGCGTTTATTATATCCTCTGCCAGAAGGGCGTTTTCAATAACCCCTCTTGCCATACGGTTAGCGGCAGTGGTGTAGAAATTATTGCCCGAGAAAAACTCTTTCGGTGTGCCACACGCCGTAATTGCGCCGTCAAAAAACATGGCACACCTGTCGGCATAGGCGGCACAAAACTCCATGTCGTGCGATACCGCCACAACAGTAACGCCTCTGCTTTGCAAATCAGCGATGATACGGGCAAACTCCTTTTTAAACGAAGTATCCATACCCTTTGTGGGCTCGTCCAAAAGGAGTATCTCCGGCTCGGTAAGGAGCACCTTGGCAAGTGCCGCACGTTGCTGTTCGCCGCCGGACAAATCATAAGGGTGGCCTTCTACAAGCCTTTCGATACGGCAAAGAGAGGTTACGGCATGGATTCTTTGCTCTATCTCATCTTTGGTAAGCCTTTTTTCGGAGAGGATTTCTTCCAGATCCGAACGGACCGTCTTTTTAACAAAAACGCATCTCGGGTCCTGTGGGAGCATACTTATCACACTCCCGCAAAGGTCTCCGTTTTTGGCGATGTTTTTGCCGTTTATAAGCACCTTGCCCCTGTACGGGGTATTGAGTCCCGCAACAAGTGAGAGGGTTGTGGTTTTGCCTGTGCCGTTGCCCCCTACAATGGCAAGAAATTCGCCCTTGCCCACTTTAAGGTTTAATCCCTTAATAACATCGGGGGAGTCTTTTTCGTAACGGAACCAGGTGTCTTTTATTTCAATCGCAGTGTCGTCATTTTCTTTATAAGCGTCAGTACGGGAGGTCAAATCACGGTTAAGCCCGTGTGTGGCGCTGTACCCTTCCAGCCAGAGCCTTCCGTCACGGACAGTAAGGGGACTCTCCCCCGTGCCTGAAACCGCGCCGTGCACCCGTATGGGCGTGGGCAGTGCTTCGTACATATCGGGATTGGTGCTTTTTAAGATTGCACCTGCGTCTTTTGGAGTGCAATCGGCAATAATTGTGCCCTCGTCCATAACTATGACTCTGTCGGCAAGAGGAAAAGCCTCCTCTAACCGATGCTCCGACAAAATCACCGTTGTGCCAAGTTCCAGATTGATTTTCTGCAAAGTTTTAAGAAACTCCTGGGCTGCAATAGGGTCAAGTTGGCTTGTGGGCTCGTCAAGGACAAGAACAGAGGGTTGCATCACCATAACAGATGCCAGATTTAAAAGTTGCTTCTGTCCGCCTGAAAGTTCATTGACTTTTTTGTAAAACCACGACTCTATGCCGAAAAACGATGCCATCTCCGCAACTTTTGTGCGCATCTCGGACTGCGGACAGCCAAGACTTTCCAAACCAAAAGCAAGTTCGTGCCAGACTTTGTCACATACAATCTGGTTGTCGGGGTTTTGCAAAACAAAGCCAATGGCAGAGGTTTGCTCTCTGCTGCCGAGGCTGTCAAGGGGAGCGTCTTCAAAGTATATGCTGCCCTCTTTGTTGCCAAAAGGCGCAAGGGCAGGTTTTAAGAGCCTTAAAAGGGTAGTTTTGCCGCAACCGGACTTACCGCACAGGATAACAAATTCGCCTTGGTTTACAGTAAAATTTATGTTGCCAAGTGTTTTGTCTTGCTTATCCGGATATGTAAAACTCAGATTTTCCACCTTGAACGTTTCCATGTTATCGCCTCCCTCAACTCCGTCACAAAACAGGCTAATAAGAAAACTGCGGTAATCTCTGTTTTATAGAGATTACCACAGCAGTGTTTTTCTGTGATGAATCACAATTCGGTTGTTACTTTTCATCGGCTGTGACCGCACATATTACGTTGCAGTACAGTCAATTTTGTGTGTAATATTTACTTACCAGCCAATCTTACGGCTTATATCATAAGGAACCAAACCGTTAGGTGTCCAGATGAATACACTTAGTTCATCAAGGGCGGCTCCTGTGTATGTGGTGTTGATATATACATCCTCAGTAGCGGAAAGGGTGATGTTCTGTTTGTGAACAACCTCACCGTTAAGAGCGAGATATACTATGGCATCGCCTGTAATACCGAGGGGGTTATAAATTCTTAATCCCTTAGAATCCTTGACATATCCGAGAGCGCTCTCGGCAGCCATTGTCTTGACTGTCAGATTGTCCATAACGTAAGACGAGGTGGCGTTTTCGGTGTTGAGTGAGCCGACAACGAGTTCGTCGAAGGAATCAATATCTGTGATATCAAGTCTGGCATCGGATATGCATCCGACGTCGTTAACCATAACGGATGCAGTGCCAAGGTCTGTGTTAATGATAAGGCGTACATCAAGACGTTCTCCGGGGAGAATGCTTGTGAACAAATAGCCGTCGCTGTCAGTTCCGACAAGGGAAATTGAATTGTTCTTATGGGCAACTATGGGAGCAATGGTGAAAGGTGTACCATCGGTCGTCTTGCCGTTCAAGGTGAAGATGGGGCTGCCATTTTCAAAATTGAAATCGTCAAAGGCGATACTTGCCTCGATAACGACGGCGCCTTTCTTGCCTGAAATACTGGTGTTTTTAAAAGTGACTCCCGCACCGTTTGAACTGATGAATTTGATTGCCTGACCGTCAAGGGCATCCTCGTAACGGCTGTATGCCGCACTCCAAGTGCCTGTGAGGTTGGCGGGAGGGGTTGCTCCGCTCTCAAAATCCTCGGTAAACGCCGCCTCGGCACCTGCATAGTTTGCAGTGCGGACGATGGCTTCGTCACGGGCGATTTCCTTTTCATTGTCTATAAGGGATACTATAAAGCAGTTTTCAGGACGGCTTAAAGTGAGCCCTTTGTTGGTGAGTGCAGGTTCGCCATTGTAGTAATATCTGAAAAATGCTGTATCAGGTATATTCTCGGCGTAGATGTCAAAATCTACCATAGAGCCGGTTACAGCACTCTTGATTTCGGATGTAATGTACATAATTGTTTCAGAGGAATTGACAGTGTATGGGCTTTCCGTGGTTCCGGCGCCACTGCCTATCAATATGTCTTTTGAAAGATAAAATGCGGGGCGTACACCTACACTGCTGTTGTAGGCAAGGGTGCTTTCAATTCTCGAGTCGCCCCTGGCCATGAAAATGTCCTGAGAAAAC
>SVKG01000039.1 GCA_015068565.1 Oscillospiraceae bacterium
AGTTATAAGTAGAACCACTATAATATTGAACAGATATTTTTGTCCGAAAAGCACGGGGAGTTGACCGAATTCCAATGTACGGGGTGTTCCCGAGCCTTTGGGGACTGACCATTCAAGAGTGAAATAAGAAACAATCTGAATTGCTATATAGTTCATCATAAGAGTAAAAAGTGTTTCATTTGAATTGAAACGCGCCTTGAATATCGCCGGAATCAATCCCCACACAGCACCTGCTATGATACTGATAACCAGCATAAGGGGAATAAGTATTACCGCTGGTACTCTCTCACCAAGGAAAATCATACACGTTGCAGTAGCCAATCCGCCGATAAGAGCCTGTCCCTCTGCACCGATATTCCAGAATCTCATTTTAAAAGCCGGTGTTACCGCAAGGGACACACACAAAAGTATTGCTGTGTTCTGCAACAAGTTCCACACAAGGCGTGATGTACCTACTGCACCCTCAAACATTGTGATATACATCCTGACGGGGTTAATATCTGTAAGGGCTACGGTTATAACACCGCAAACTATAAGCGCCAATACAACCGAAATTGCACGGATTATCCACGCTTTCCACCAGACTATATCTTCCCTTTTGGATATATGGAAAGATGGACAACAGAGAAAGCCGAACAACTTTGAAGATAACTTATTCATTTGTTTTGCCCTCCTCTTCTTCGCCGTTGCCGGAAGAATATTTGGTCATCATAAGACCTATTTCCTCTTTGGTGGTAGTTCTGCCGTCAACCACTCCTGCGACTTTACCGCCGGCTACAACTAAAATTCTGTCGCACAGTTCAACGAGAACGTCAAGGTCCTCTCCTACAAATATTACTGCTACGCCTTTCTCTTTCTGCTCATTCAAAAGATCGTATATTGTATAAGACGAATTGATATCAAGACCTCTTACGGGGTATGCAGCCATAAGCACTGTCGGTGAAGAAGATATCTCTCTGCCCACCAGAACTTTCTGCACGTTACCGCCGGAGAGTTTTCTTACGGGGGTATTCTCGGATGGCGTTACAACATCAAGGCGCTTGATAATCTCCATAGCAAGGGCATGGGGTTTTTTCCTCTGCAAAAACATTGAAGAGCCTTTTCTGTAACTTCTGAGCATCATATTATCTACGATATCCATATTACCCACAAGGCCCATACCGAGTCTGTCCTCAGGAACAAAAGCAAGACGCACACCCATCTGGCGTATCTGCAAGGGAGTTTTATCTTTCAGATTCTCCTGTTCACCCGTCTTTGGATCGTTATAGAGGATATTGCCCTCGGTAAGATTCTGGAGTCCCGCAATCGCTTCGAGAAGTTCTCTCTGTCCGCTACCGGCTATACCGGCTATACCGAGAATCTCACCTGACTGAGCCGTAAACGATACATTATCCAAAACCTTTATTCCGTCACGGTTTACACAACTGATTTTATCGACTATGAGCCTGTCCTGACAATCTTTCGGCTCACTGCGTTCAATATTAAGTGAAATCTTTTTGCCCACAAGCATTTCTGTAAGTTGGGCTTCATTAGTCTCTGCTGTTTTAACGGTGCCTATATACTCACCTTTCCTCAAAACGGCTACGTTGTCTGACAGTGAAAGCACTTCGTGGAGTTTATGCGTGATGATTATAATCGCTTTACCATCCTCGCGCATCTTTCTTAAAACATCAAACAGTTTTAAAGTTTCCTGGGGAGTGAGAACGGCGGTGGGTTCGTCAAGGATAAGAATATCTGCACCGCGGAAAAGAACCTTTATAATCTCAACTGTCTGCTTTTCCGAAACAGACATCTCGTATATCTTTTTATTCGGATCGAGTTCAAATCCGTATGCGGAAGTTATACTGTTGATTTTTTCAATATACTGCGGCATATCAAACTTATCCCCATCTTCAAGACCAAGAACAATGTTTTCGGCAGCAGTAAACACATCAACAAGTTTAAAATGCTGATGTATCATACCGATTTTATAATTGAATGCATCCTTCGGTGAGGCAATCTTTACCTCCTCGCCATCAATAAATATCTGACCGCTGTCCGGATAATAAATACCCGACACCATATTCATCAATGTAGTCTTGCCGCTGCCGTTTTCGCCAAGTACAGACAGAATCTCTCCTTTTTTTACTTGAAGAGATACGTTGTTATTGGCAACGATAGTACCAAAGGTTTTGGTAATGTTTTTCAGTTCAAGCGCTATTTTTTCTCCCATAAAAACTCTCCACATAATTTATTTGTTTTGATTTTTGCAAAAGGCACCATGATGCCCTCAGCAAAAACCAAAATCCCTTAAATTTAATATAGGGCAGAGTATTCCCCTGCCCCATATTGAACAAATTTAATTAGAACATGCTATTGAGAAGTGTTATACCATCAATTTTGAGATCAAAGTAAGGTGCTGAACGATACTCTGATTCATGGAAATATCCGTCTGCAATAACTTCTGTATCTGCTTCGTAGTTAGCGTCTGTATCTACGTCTGCTTTGTAACTTTCAAGAGTTTTGCCGTCAACAGTGAAGTTGGCTGTATCAAATACTTTGGTTTCCCCTGAAATAAGTTTTGCTTTTGCTGCTTCAATAGCCTCGGCTGTACCTGCCGCAGCGGCTTTTTCGTTTACTTCTGTAAGTTTTACAGAACCTGCTTCAAAGCTCTCGCACCAGTCATAGGGAATCTCTGTGCCTTTTTCAACTGCTTCAATTATAAATTTGAAGTAAGGTGCCCAGTCGATTCTTGAAGATACGATAAAGGTGTTGGGACAAGCGGCTGCTGTGCTGCCGTTATATGACACGTTGGGAACACCTGCATTTTCACATGCTGTGGGGGCACCCATTGAGTCAGCGTGCTGACTGATAAGTACACAGTTGTTGGAAAGAAGTTTTGTTGCTGCTTCTTTTTCAAGAGCTTCGTCATACCAGCTGCCTGTGAACTGTACTTCCATTGTTACTGAAGGGCAAACAGATTTTGCGCCAAGGTAGAAAGATGTGTAACCCGAGATAACCTCTGCATAGGTATATGCACCAACATAACCCATCTTAGCCTGGTCTGCTGTTATTTTGCCGGATTCAATCATTTCGTTAAGTTTCATACCTGCGGCAATACCCGCAAGGTATCTGCCTTCATATATAGATGCAAATGCATTATGGAAATTGCTTACTTTTTCGGTATGTGCT
Organism: Oscillospiraceae bacterium; assembly: GCA_015068565.1. Classification (GTDB taxonomy): domain Bacteria; phylum Bacillota; class Clostridia; order UMGS1810; family UMGS1810; genus SIG455. The sequence goes on from SVKG01000039.1 coordinate 3,172, forward strand.
GTTGTTCCTGTTGCATGGCAGAATTCTACATCGGGAAATTCTTTTGCGGCTTTAAGCATATAGGGTTCGTGACCAAAACTGTTGGCAAACACGATATTGCAACCCTGGTCTGCAAGGTCAGCTGCGGCTTCATAACACTCATTACCCTCGGGTACGTTTGTTTTGAAGATAACCTGTTCCTCTTTGAGCCCCAACTCTGCTGTTGCTTCTTTTGCAGCGTCAAGGAAGTTCTTATCATAGGTTGAGTTTTCATCATGTAAGAAGATGAAACCAATTTTGAAATCCGCACCTGCGGTTTCTGTTTTGTTGCCGCATGATGTAAGCATCGCAACAGATGATACCATCATCGCAACAACGAGAAGTAGTGTGACAAGTTTTTTCATTTTTACATCCTCCTGCTTTCGCATAATAATTTATGTAAATTAAATTTACAATACTATAATCAACGGAATCTGAGTGTATTATCCGACATTTCTTCAATTATTGCCAAAGATTCAACTCTTATCCCCATATTGCGCAATTCGTCGCCCCCGCCCTGAAAACCTTTTTCAATGGCTATTGCGCATCCCGCAAGAGTCGCTCCCGCCTGGGATATAATATCAATCAGGCCTTTGAGGGCATTTCCCTTGGCAAGAAAATCGTCTATCAAAAGTATACTGTCATCACCGTTTATAAACTCTTTACTTACAATTACATCGTATGTATTGCCGTGGGTGTACGAGGCAACCTGTGTATGGTAAAAATTATCCGCAATATTGCCCGTCTTTTTCTTTTTTGCAAAGACAACGGGAACATTCATATAATGCCCCGCTGCAAAGGCTATTGGTATCCCGGAGGTTTCAATAGTGAGTATCTTGCTGATATGCCTGTCCTTAAAAAGTTCGCTTATCTCCCTGCCCACTCCCATAAGAAATTCCACATCAAGACAATGGTTCAGAAAGCAGTCAACCTTTAAGATGTTGCCGGGCAAAACCTTGCCTTCTTTTAAAATCTTTTCCTGTAATGATATAATGACAAACCACTCCCAAAAAGCAACAAAACGTTATATTTCTAACACGAAAAGTATATCACACGCTCTTTCAAAAGTCAACAAATTTATGGTTAGTAAAGCATTATCTGACAACGAAAAAAACTGTTAACGCGCCACTATTTCCCGACTGTCAAGTATTACGGTAAAAGGGCCGTCGTTGACAAGTGACACCTTCATATCTGCGCCGAATATCCCCTGCTGTGTCCGTTTAAACAGTCCTCTGCATTTTTCAAGTACATACTCATAAAGTCTCTCCGCTGTTTCGGGGTCTCCTGCCGAGGTAAAACTCGGGCGGTTGCCTTTTTTACAATCGGCGTACAGTGTAAACTGCGAAACAACTAAAATCTCACCGTTTACCTGGTCTATACTTAAATTTGTTTTTCCGTCCGAATCCTCAAAAATCCGCAACTTAAAAACTTTTTCTATCATTTTGTCGGCAACAGCCTCAGTGTCGCCATCGGCAACGCCGAGAAGCATAAGGTATCCCCTGCCTATACTACCTACTTCCTGCCCGTCTACTTCCACACTCGCTTTCGTTACACGCTGCAAAACTATACGCATATCACTTTCCTCTTCCGGTACAATTTAATCTTCAATCCTCTTACATACATCAACCTTTTTTATAACCTGATGGCTGTTCCGGTCCCGATATGGTGAATTTTATGATTACACCCCATTGGTGACGAACTATTTAAGTTTATCAATCTCTTTTTTACTGGCTATTACAATCATTTTCATATCCTCTTCTATGACTGTGTCAGGCCGTATATCGATTTCTGTATTTCCCTGTTGGTTTATTGCAACTACGTTAATGGAGTGTTTTTTCCTCAATTCAAGTTCTGCAAGGCTCTTACCTATCCACTCACCTCTTGCGCTTATCTCAATTATTGAAATGTCTTCTGATATATCTGCAATATCAATAAATCCTGAACTTAAAATGTTTTTGGCAAGTCTGATACCTGAATCGTTTTCAGGAAAAACAACTATATCGGCTCCAACTTTTTCGAGAATTGTACGATGTATTTCGCTGGAACATTTTACTATCACCTGACCTACTCCCGCCTCTTTACAAAGCATCGTTGCCATAACGCCGGATTCAAAGTCACTTGCAATAGCAATAACAACTGTATCAACATTGGAAATGCCCAGTTGCTTGATAACCTCATAATCGGTTATGTCTGCGCATTTACAGATAGGAAATTCCCCTACCAGATCCTCTACAATTTTGCTGTTACTGTCAACCGCTATAACCTCGGCTCCGTTGTCTATAAGTTCTCTTGCAACAGCCCTGCCGTATCTGCCAAGGCCAAACACTGCATAACTTTTATGAATACTCATTCTATACACTCCTTTATCCTACGCTTATTTCCTCAACGGGATTGGAAATGATATTTTTACTGCTTTTCCTGACATTGAAAGCAACAGCCAAAGAAATTGGCCCTACTCGTCCGAAATACATCGTGGCAATAATTATGAATTTACCCGCCGTATCAAGAGTTGAAGTGAAATTTCTCGTAAGTCCTACCGTTGCCGTTGCACTGACCGTTTCGTATATTATATCAAGAAAATCTCCGCCACTGACGACAGAAAGCAGAATTGTAGATGTCATCATAACAACGAAGGATGTGACAAATACTGCCATCGCCTTTTTAATTGATTTATCCGACAGGCGTCTGTTAAATATATCAACAGTCCCTTTGTTGCGGATAACGGAAACCGCCGTTACCAACAAAACAACAAACGTAACCGTCTTAATACCACCGGCAGTACCCACAGGGGAGCCGCCTATAAACATAAGCAGCAGTGAAACAATTGCAGATGAATCAGTAAAATTCTCTTGCGGGATGGTTGCAAACCCTGCGGTTCTTGTGGTGACGGATTGAAAGAGGGATGCCTCTATCTTTTCCGTCAAAGAAAAGTTTTGCATAGTCATCGGGTTATTATATTCAAATACAAAAAACAACACAGTACCCGCAACTATTAAAAATGCAGTTGCTGACAACGCTATTTTACTGTGCAGGGTTAAAAATCTTAAATGCCTGTGTTTTTTATCTCTTATTATTCTTACTAAATCCCACCACACAACAAACCCTATACCGCCTAATATTATCAGCAAAGAGGTTGTGAGGTTAATAATCGGATTAAATGTATAATCACACAGACTGTTTTGCGATATTATGTCTATACCGGCATTACAAAAGGCTGAAACAGATGTAAATACAGATATCCATATCCCCTTTATTCCAAATTCGGGAATAAATACTGTCATATACAGCAACGCGCCTATGCCCTCAATAATAAAAGTGCCTATTATTACTTTTTTAATGAACTTGATAATCCCGGACATTGAATTGAGATTAAAGGAATCCTGAATCAAAATTCTGTTATCTATGCCTATTCGCTTTCCGAGCATTACCATTATACCCGAAGCAATAGTTATTACACCAAGACCGCCGATTTGTATAAGAACAAGGATTACGGCTTGTCCGAAAATGCTCCACGATGTCACAGTCGGCAAAGTCACCAACCCCGTAACACACGTTGCCGTAGTGGCGGTAAAAAGAGCGTCAACATAATTTACGGATTTGCCCGTTGCAGAACTTATAGGCAGGTACAACAAAAGGCTTCCCGCCAATATCAGCATTAAAAAAACCATCAAAATCATCTGTGTTGATGACAATCGTTTTTTAATCAGTTTCATTTTTTCACCCCGATTTACAAAAATGGGTTATGTATTTACTTGCCAATATGTACATCCAACTGAGGATATGGGATAGATATATCATTTTTATCAAAAGCATTTTTGACCTGCTCTATAAGGTCAAAATTGACATCCCAGTAGTCTGTGCTTTTGCACCATGCACGAAGGGTATATTCCAGTGCACTGTCGCCGTGCTTTGAAAGACGGGCAAAGGGCGCGGGAGATTCAAGCACCTTATCGTGGGCAGACATTATATCCATAAGAATTGATTTTACCTTTTCTATATCAGAATCGTACGATGCGGTAAATACAAGGTCCACCCTGCGCAGTTCCTCTGCTGAATAGTTTTTAATAATTGCGTTTGTAAGATTGCCGTTGGGAATGGTTATAACTTTATTGTCAACAGTGGTGAGAGATGTATACATAATTGTAATTTTTGACACCTTTCCCTCATCGCCCTAGGTGCTGATATAATCACCCACCTTAAACGGTTTGAATATAAGAATCATAATTCCTCCCGCAAGATTGCCGAGTGCTCCTTGCAGGGCAAGACCTATCGCAACACCACAGGAAGCAAGTGCCGTAATAAATGATGTTGTAGGGATTCCAAGAATCATTGCCACAGTGATAAATATCACGATATAGAGGGCAACCACCATAAAACTTGAAAAGAAAGACCTCACACCGGGGTCGAGTTTTACAATCTTACCGGATGAGAGTAATCTCTTTTTTATAAATTTTACAACTTTATGACCTACAATTAAAACAAGAAGAGCATAAACAATCTTTATTCCCAAAGATGCGCCAAGTTCAAACAAAAAATCAAATATCTTTTGATAACTCATAAGTATTACCTCCGCATTTTATATTTCTTTATCTTCGTTAATGTTATTTTTTAAATTCAACATTTGAATCTTTATTTCCTATCATTATATCACCATAAAATGTCAGTTGCAATCCCTTATTAAAAAGTAAAAGGAAACACCGCAAGGGCATTTCCTTTTTAATCAGTGCAAAATTATTTTGTACCGAAGATTCTATCTCCGGCATCGCCAAGGCCGGGAACTATATAGCCGTTTTCGTTAAGGCATTCATCAAGGTTGGCACAATAGATATCCACATCGGGATGTGCCTGTGACAAGGCCTCTGCTCCCTCAGGTGCCGCTATAAGGCACAAAAACTTGATATTTGTTCCGCCGTAGGATTTAATCTGGGTTATGGCATCAATTGCCGAACCGCCTGTCGCGAGCATAGGGTCTACTACCACTATCAAACGACGGCTTATATCTTTGGGGAGTTTACAGTAATATTCATGCGGCATAAGCGTCTGCTCGTCACGATACATTCCTATATGGCCTATCTTTGCCGAAGGAATAAGGCGCTGTATACCGTTTACCATACCAAGACCCGCACGGAGTATCGGCACTACTGCCAGTTTTTTACCCTTTAAAATCTTTTGTTTCGTCCTTTTTATGGGAGTTTCTATCTCCACCTCTTCCAAAGGCAGATCTCTCAGTGCCTCATAGCACATAAGCATTGTAATCTCCTCTACAATCTCACGAAACTCTTTATTAGGCGTATTCTTCTTACGAAGGATAGTTGTTTTATGCTGTATTAACGGATGGTCGAATATGGTTACTTTTGCCATGATATTACTCCTTTTTATGCCTCTTTTGCCTTTGAAAGAATCAGGTTCATGATAATACCCAGAATCAATGCACATGCAATAGATGTAACGGTAACTTTACCAAAGGTGAGTGTAAGACCGCCGATACCTGCTATGAGTATTGTAGACACAACAAACAGGTTTTTATTCTGATTAAGGTCAACCTGCTGTATCATCTTTAAGCCTGATACCGCGATGAATCCGTAAAGCGCCATACATACACCGCCCATTACACATGAGGGAATAGAGTTTACAAATGCGATAAAGGGTGATACAAACGCGATTATAATAGCCATTATGGCGGCTGTTATAATTGTGCTTACAGATGCGTTACGGGTAATTGCAACGCAACCCACAGATTCGCCGTATGTAGTGTTGGGGCATCCGCCGAAGATAGCGCCTACGAATGAACCTATACCGTCACCAAGGAGTGTTCTGTGCAATCCGGGATCCTCGAGAAGGTCTTTCTCTATAATTGAAGAGATATTTTTATGGTCTGCAATACGCTCTGCAAATACGACAAATGCAACGGGGATATATGCTACCGCAATAGTGCTTATATAAGCAGCATTGATTTCGCCGAAGCCGTTTATGGCTGTCATAAATGTAAAGTCGGGTACTGCAAAGAATGTGCTGAGTGTTACACCGTCAGCCACCAACTGTGTGAAAGGCTCAACATTAAGAATCTTTAAAGCATCGATATTGGCTGTATAGCCTATAACGGTAAATATTGCTGATGCAAGATATCCGCCAAGGATACCGAATATAAAGGGAATCAGTTTACCGAGTTTTTTACCGTAACTTGAAGAAATTACAGTAACAACCAAAGTGATAATTCCGCACAAAACAGTAATCAACGGTGATGCTTCAACCCCTGCGATGCTGCCTTTCGTCATATCGCCGATTGCATTCCCTGCAAGGGAAAGTCCGATGATTGCAACCGTAGGTCCGATTACTGTAACCGGCATCATTTTATTTATCCACTGTACTCCGGAGAACTTAACGATTATCGCAATAACAACGTACACAAGTGCTGCAAATACCGCACCAATGATAAGGCCTAAATATCCAAGCGCCATCGAAACGCCACCGGCAAAAGCCGCAATCATTGAACCGATAAATGCAAAGGATGAACCTAAAAATACAGGGCTCTTCTTTTTAGTACACAAAACATATATAAGTGTACCCATACCCGCTCCAACCAACGCTGCCGCAGAACTCATCTGTGATCCTACTTCCTGGTTGATTACCACAGGAACTACTAACGTTGCCGTCATAATTGCCAAAAGTTGCTGCAATGCAAAAATCAGCAAGTGACCAAATTTTGGTTTGTCATTAACATTGTAAATCAATTTCATGTTAATCTCCTCCGTTTTTTGTGTTATTGACATCTTTTGTCAATCTAAAAAAAGTATAACACAAAAAATTTTCTTTAACAACAAAATAATACAAATTCTCCGTTTTGTACAAAAATTCTGACAATAATTTTATATGCTTTTTTTGAGAAGTTCTTTAACAAGGGTATACACCTTCTCCGTCGAAGAAATACTCAGTTTTTCCTCTGTTGTGTGTATGCCTGACATCTCGGGGCCTATTGAAATACAATCAAAATTTTCTATATTTGAATCAAACACGCCACATTCGAGCCCCGCATGGATAGCGGTTACGTTGGGGGTTTCTCCAAACATATCGGAATAAATTTCTTTATAAAGTCTTTGCATATATGAGTTATCTCTAAATTCCCATGGTGGGTACTGCCCCGATATACAAACACTGCATCCCGCAAAAACTGCCATAGCACGGAGTCTTTCCTCCAAAAACCGCAGGGCAGTTGTTTTATTACTCCGCAGAGCAAACAGCATACGGATATGTTCCTCTGCGGTTTCCAATATACCGAGATTGAGAGAGGTTTCCACAAGGTTTGCCATAGTAGCGCTCATATCCATAATGCCGTTGGGCACTGTCAACAGAGTGTGTACAAGATTATGACGGCAAGAGTCTGTCACAACATCAAACGTCCCCTGCTCCATTATCTCTAATGAATATGAAAAGTCTTTCTCCCTGTCAGAAATTTCTTTTTTAATTACATTAAGTGCGGCGGTCAAACCGTCAACAAACGCTTTTGCATCATCTACGACAACTTCCGCCTCGCATCTGCGGGGGATTGCATTGCCTTTATCGCCGCCGCAGACAGAAATCAACGAAAATTCACACACCTTTTCGGCTTCATTCAGCACTCTGCCGACAAGTATATCTGCATTGACCCTGCCCTTATCAATCTCTGCTCCCGAATGGCCTCCCGTAAGACCTGAAAGAGTAATCCTGACACGGGTGCCTTTTTTCTGCTCACGGGCAACGGGCATAATCATTTCAAAATCACTGCCACCTGCACAGGATACGATTACATTGTCGGGATGTTCCGTATCAAGGTTTATCATACGGCTACCTTTAAGCAGTGAAAAATCCAGTGCCTTGGCTCCTATCATACCAATTTCCTCGTCAGTGGTAAACACGGCCGCAACAGGCGGATGAACCAA
>SVKG01000040.1 GCA_015068565.1 Oscillospiraceae bacterium
GCCGTCGGGCAAATGGGTAGTATGGTTTGTATTTATAATTATTTATACATAGGTCCATAGTTTTTGCACGCTGCAAGGTCTGCTGCCTCTGCATTTTCTGTACCAAAACCTGACCAGCAGTGAGGACGATAAACCTTTTCCTCCGGTACGTTGTGCATTGAAACGTGGATTCTGAGCATTGAGCACAGAGTGATGATTTCTGCACCAACGTGTCCGCCAACAGTTACACCGTGGTTAGCGCCCCAGTTTGCCATTACTGAATATACGTCTGTGAATGCACCTTTACCTGTAAGGATGGGAGCAAACCATGTGGTAGGCCATGTGGGGTCTGTACGTTTGTCGAGTTTTTCGTGAACATCATCGGGAAGGTCACAGGTATAACCCTCGGCAATCTGGATAACAGGGCCAATGCCGTCTACAATATTAACTCTCAGCATTGTAACGGGCATTTCCGCTCTTGTTCTGAAATGGCTTGAAAATCCGCCGCCACGGAAATACTCACGGTCAGCAGGGCACCAGTCTGTTGCTTCAATACACGCTTTGATGTCCTCTTCGGTCATATCCCACCACTGCTTCTGTGTGCCTTTTCCGTCAGCGCCTTTTGCAGCACCTGTACAGTCAAGAGCTGTTGCACCTGAATTGATAAGATGGATGATACCGTCTTTTGCTTTGCCTTTAAGAGATTTGCCTGTTACACGCTTAACTGCATCAGGTGACCAGTATGTACGTACGTCATGGAAGCAGGGTGCCTTGTTTGTGAGCAATGTACCAAAAAGCATTGAAATGCCATTTAATGTGTCATTTTCAGTTGCAAGAGGTGTGGGCATCTTTTTACCGTTCCAGTCAAAAGATGAAGCCATAATTGCCTCTGTAAAGTCTGCGTTGGGCAACCAGTCTGTCCAGTTTCTCTGTCCCTGGAAACCTGCAACGATTGCATTCTTACCAAGGGCTTCTTCGTGCCAACCCATTTCACCAAGTTTTTCGTTACCGTACATAATGTCTTTAACGATGATAGAGAATTTGGCGATAAATTCCCATTCGTCTTTAACTACGCCGGATTTTTTAATAATTTCGGGGAAGTCTTTGCCCTCGTTTTTATTATAGCCTACTTTGCAGTTTGCTTTAATCCAGGCGAGTGCTCTTTCGTATTCGTCTTTATCATAAATTTCGAGAGTTATTCTTCTGAGAACCTCTGTAAGGTCAACAAATTCTGCACGGATACCGAGATATTTCTGCATAAAGGGAACATCGCAGTATGAACCGGCAATACCCATTGATACTCCGCCAAGATTTACATACGCTTTATTCTTCATCTGACCTACGGTGATAGCACCCTTTGCCCAGAGAAGCATTTTTTCTTTAACATCCTCAGGAATAGTATTATCCTCTATATCCTGAACATCATGTCCGTACATTGAAAACGCCGGTAAACCGCGCTGTGCAAACGCTGACATTACTGCCGCAAGATATACAGCACCCGGTCTTTCTGTTCCGTTGAAGCCCCATACCGCTTTTACATGGTCAGGGTCAAGGTCCATTGTTTCACTACCATAGCACCAGCAAGGAGTTACTGCCAATGTAGCGCACACGTTCTGGGTGGAAAAATAGTCTGCGCATTTAGCCGCCTCTGCTCCGCTGCCGATTGTACAAGGTGAAATCACACACTCAACAGGAGTTCCATCCTGATAAAATACGTTGGATTCAATAAGTTCTTTGGCAGCCTTTGCCATAGCCATAGTCTTTTCTTCAAGACTTTCGCGAACACCGCCCCAACGGCCGTCAATTGTGGGACGGATACCAATTTTAGGATACATAATTTTTCCTCCTGATTATAATAGAATATTATAGTTAAATTATAAACCAATGGTAATTAAAAATCAATAGTTTTAAACAATTTTAGCAAAAAAATACGGCGTTTTTTAACGGTTATTGTCACTTTTGCGAATAAAAAGACTGCCTATGACAAATTCAATCATTCCAAAGCAGGTAACCATACCCCACTGTTTTAATGTTAACGGTACGGTTTTGAAAATTACTGACAAGGCCGGTATGTATATAACACAAAATGTAAGGAATGCCGAAAGCAGCACTGACGACAAGAGCAACACATTGGAAAATATATCTCTTGAAAAGATACTCTTACTTTCGCTACGGCACTCAAAGGCATATATCAACTCTGAAAATATCAGGGTGGCAAAGGCTACTGTCCGTGCTATTTCAAGGCTGGCAAAAACAAATCTTGCAACTGAAAATGCGAGTAGCGACTCCGCACCAATTAAAATACCCGACATGGCAATATTTCCGCCAAGCCCTTTGGAAAAAATGCTTTCCCCGTCTTTTCGGGGGTTACTGTTCATTACTCCCTCCTCCGGTGAGTCAGCACCGAGAGCAAGTGCCGGAAGCCCGTCTGTAACAAGATTGAGCCACAAAATCTGAATGGGAACCAGAGGCATAGGCATACCGCAGAATGCCGCCGCGCCCATAATTATAATCTCTCCCAGGTTACACGACAGCAAGTACCGTATAAACTTACGGATATTGCCGTATATGGCTCTGCCCTCCTCCACGGCAGAAATGATTGTGGAAAAATTATCGTCTAAAAGTATCATATCTGCCGCTTCCTTGGCAACATCAGTTCCGCATCTGCCCATGGCTATACCGATATCCGCTTCTTTCAGCGACGGGGCATCATTTACGCCGTCGCCAGTCATAGCAACTACGTTTTTTCTCCTCTTGAATGCTCTTACTATCCTCAACTTATCCGACGGCGACACCCTTGCAAATACATTGGTGTCTTCTACTGTCTCTGCAAGTTTGTCATCACTCATTTTTTCTATCTCTGCACCTGTAAGAGGCACATTATTACCCCTGAACCCCAACATCTCCGCTATTGCTCCCGCGGTATTTTTGTGGTCGCCTGTTATCATAACGGGGCGTATACCTGCGTCGTAACACTTTTTTATCGCCTGATAGGCTTCCCTCCGGGGGAGGTCAAGCATACCCTCCATTCCGATAAATATAAGGTTCTGCTCCGGTTTTTCAAGGGAATCTGTTATTGGTTTATATGCAAATGCCAGAACACGAAGGGCTTCGTCTCCCATTTTTTCTGCAACGTTTTTTATCTTTTGTTTATCCGCAAATGGCTGTGCCCCACGAGAGGTCAATCGGCGGTCACACAAACTGATAATTTTATCCGCTGCTCCCTTTACAAAAGCAAATTTATTCCCCTGTCCGTCTCGGCATATTACCGTCATACATTTTCTTTCGGAATCAAAAGGTATTTCAAAGATACGGGTATACTCCGAAGAGTTGTTGTTCACATCGCTCTTGGAAGAAAAATCATAAACTGCCATCTCAGTAGGATCACCTGACAATTTCCCATCACAGACAGACACGTTATTACACAGATATCCGCAAGTTATAAGGTGGCTCAACACCGAGGAATCCAAAGACGGATTGTCCCGGGAAACATCAAATATTCTGCCGTCGAAATACACTTTTTTAACGGTCATTTTATTCTCGGTAAGTGTGCCGGTTTTATCACTGCATATTACATTGGTACAGCCAAGAGTTTCAATAGCAGGTAACTTGCGTATGAGAGCATTACGTTTTAGCATACGGGAAACTCCGATTGTAAGAGATACTGTAACAGCAGCCGGTAAGCCCTCGGGAATTGCCGCCACCGCCAATGATACCGCAGACAAAAACATATCATAGCCGCTCTGTCCGTGGAACATACCCGCTATAAAAATAAGTACACAGACACCGGCACAGATGATAACAAGTTCTTTGCCTATTTTATTGAGATATTTTTTTAACGGCGTTTCGGTGGAAACGGTGTTTTTCAGCATGTGGGCTATTGAACCCATTTTAGTTGACATTCCCACTTTTTCCACAAGGGCGCTCCCCCGTCCGCCTATAACGGTTGTCCCCATATAAACAGAATTATCCCCTTGCGGTGATTTTTCTACCCCTACCGACTCTCCCGTAAGCGCTGATTCATCCGCAGAAAGACCCGAAGAAGTCAAAACTTTACAGTCTGCACATATTTTATCTCCCGCTTCCAATATTACCACATCCCCCACGGTGACTTCCCGGGAGGGGATTTTCGTCTCTGCGCCGTCACGGATTACTATTGACTCGGGTGCTGAAAGTTCTTTAAGCGCTTCTATGGATTTTTCCGTCTTATACTCCTGAACAAAACCCAGTATACCGTTCATAACCACTATTATAAGAACAGTAACCGCATCGGAATATTCTCCAAGAAACAGACTCAGCACCGTCGCACAAATGAGAGTCAACGTCAAAACATCTCCGAATTGCCTGAAAAACAACGCAACCGGTGTTGTCTTTTTGCCGGGAGCAAGTTCATTGAACCCGTATTTCATTTGGTTTTTGTACGCCTGTTTGGATGTTAATCCCATATTTTCTGTCTTCATAAGTGTATGCCTCCTGTATTTGCATTTGTTATACAATATATATTTGGACAAGGCATATTTTATGATAGTTTTAAATCAAAAAACAGGTGCATAAGATATTACAAAATCACACCTCAAATTTTTCCTCACAGATATTTCACAAATAACAGTTGAATGTTAACTGTATTTATGTTAATATGATATGACTACACGTTATTTACAAAAATTTTAACATTTACGGAACAAAAAACTGCTTTGCAACGTCTTTATATACAGAGGCGTCTGCGGGGAAAGGAGGAGACGTTTTGACTGAAAATACAAACACCGAACTTATTAAAAAAGCCCAGAGCGGTGATTTACGTGCTTTTGAACAACTTGTGCAAGAGCATTATACTAAAATCTACAACATAGCATTAGGTCTTACCGGCTCTCCTCACGATGCAGAGGATGCGGCACAAAACGTACTTATCAAGTTGCACAACTCCATAGGTAGTTTTAAATTTCAATCCAAGTTCTCTACCTGGGTATACAGAATCACCACAAACGTCTGTCTTGACGAAGCACGAAAAAAGAAACGGTCCAAAACATCTGCCATGGCCGATATGGACGACTCCCTGTATGAGACACCGTCAAAAGATTCTTCTCCAGAAGAACACTACATCTCCGCAGAAAAACGAAATGCCCTCTACAAGGGCATCAGCCAACTAAAAAAAGAACACAAACAAATAATTATACTCAGAGATATAAACGGCTTTTCATACTCTGAAATTGCCGAAATCACAAAGTGCTCCGAGGGGACTGTTAAATCCCGCATCAGCAGAGCACGGTCTTCACTTAAAGATATTCTTACAGAAAGTGGATATTTTAACTGATAGCACATAAAAAGGATGTGAAAATATGATTTCCTGTTCTCACGCTCACAATTTAATAAACAGTTACATAGACGGCTTACTTAACGAATCGGATTGCAATGCTTTTGAAGAACATATTTCCTGTTGCGAAAAGTGTCACGAGCAATACGACATCTTAAAATCCATGACAGTCAATCTTGCCGATACAAAGGTTCCCCTTCCCCGTGATTTTGCAAAGAAAATGCATATTGCACTTGTAAAGCATCAGGTTACGAAAACAGAGGAAAAGAAGAAAGTCTTTACCTTCCCGTATATGAAATTTGCAACCGTTGCAACTGCGGCAATAATGATTGCTGTTGTAGGCAAATACGGAGTGTATGATATATACAAAGACATTACAAACGAAACTATGAAAACCGCAACAGAATCTGCACCTGTGGGCAACAGTTCAGAGGGTGTTTACACAGATTCTGCATCTGAAAAAGATGAGAATAATATAGTAACAGAAAAATCAACCGAATATGAAAACAATGTTATATCTGCGCCTGTAAAGGCAAATGTGGCGGAAAACAAAATTCCGACAGAGAGTGCAAACAATGTTACTACTGAAAGTTCTCAGCCCCGCTCTGTACCAACAGTTGAAAAAGATATGGTTGCCACCTCAGTGCCATCCACAGAAAATACTGTTGCTGAAACTCAGGTTGAACAGGCTATTAACGAAGTTCCGTATATGATGACAAGAATGGCACCCGGTGATGCCCAAACGGATTCTGCTGCGGTTGTGGAAAACGGTACTGATGTTGCCGCATTTTCAGGTGCCGGCGGTGAAACACCGGCGCAGGTTACAGTAGAAGATGTTATAGCAGAAGCAGAAAATGTTACAGAGGCACCCGCCGCAAAAGACGCAGGAAGTATTGAGTCTGCAAGTGGTGGCGGAGCAGACAATGAAACAGTAGAAATCACAACTGAATCGGCCACTGATATGACAGACGAGGCGGTAGCCGAAGAAGACTCTGCTCCAAAGAGTTTTCTGCCCACAGACAGCACCAACCCCACCCCCACAATTGTTGAAATAAACAAGTCCGGAGACGGAAATATGCTGGTGTTTAAAAACTATCTGTATACCTTTTTAGACAGCAGCGAAATCGCAGAAAGTGATGGTGAGTTAACCATAACAATAGGTGCTGACGAATATGCAACAGTTATAAACAAGATTGCGGCAAACGAATATATCAAATCAATAATTGTAGGAAACACAGGAAACGGCAAAGCGGTAATTATTATAAGATAAAAACAAAAAACAGTTATGAATTAAGTCATAACTGTTTTTTGTTATCCTAAAAATCTGCCCCAGACAACACGGTTGATTCCACCGTAGTCCTTTTTAATTTTAATATCGCAAAAATTTCTGCTCATAATCAGTGCAACATCTTCCGCCTGAGTATGGCCAACCTCAAAGGCAAGTACTCCGTCCTCTTTAAGGAATACATCCGCAAAAGACGAAATTACACGGTAAAAGTCAAGCCCGTCTTCACCACCAAAAAGCGCAAGATGGGGTTCCCACTCACCCACTGTTTTATCCAGCAACTGCATCTCATCACGGCTTATATAGGGTGGGTTGGATATTACCATATCGTATTTGTCATTTATCTTATCAAGGTCATTGATAACATCAAGTATTTTAAAATCCACATTACCTGCGTTGTGGGTTTTTTTGTTTTTAACAGCCACATCCAGTGCCTCGGGGGAAATATCGTATCCAGTCACCTTTACTTCGGGACAATTTACCGAAACCGATACCGCAAGGGCACCGGAGCCGGTACAGAAATCTGCGATGCGGGTATAATTCTCTTTTTTAACAAGGTCTATTGCCAACGCCGCAAGATGCTCCGTATCAGGTCTTGGTATCAGCACAGAGGGGTTTACATAAAAGGGCAATGACATAAACTCTTTTTCGTTTATGATATAAGCAATAGGCTCGCCCTCTGCTCGTCTTTTGACATACGAAAAAAACGTGTCAGCATCTTTATCTGAAACCTCGTTATCTGAATTTACGATAACATATACATCCGTCTTATCAATCACTCTGCCAAGCAAAACACGGGCGTCAAGTAACGGATTCTCCACACCTGATGCTGTGAGAATCTGAACGGCTTTTGATATACAGTCTTTTATTACCATGCATCGTCTTCCTTATTATCCGTAAGAACCGCTTTTAAAGACGCGATTGCAACTTCCAACTGTGAATCGTCAGGCTCACGGGTGGTAAGTTTCTGCAACCACAGACCGGGTTTGGTAAGCAGTGCAACTGCTTTATTCTTACTCCTGCCGGCAAACTTGATAATCTCATAAGATACACCTGCAACAACAGGAAGCAACAGGATTCTGAAAAACAGTCTGTAAAACACGTTATTCCATCTTAAAAACGAAAAGAATACAATGCTCACAACCATTACTATAAGCAGAAAACTTGTTCCGCATCGCGGATGCAATCGACTGTATTTACGCGCATTTTCGGGAGTGAGTTCTTCACCATGCTCGTACGCCGCGATAGTTTTATGCTCCGCACCGTGATACTCAAATACACGCTGAATATCCTTTGTCATCGAAACCAGTGCAAGGTATATCAAAAATATTGCTATACGGACTGCTCCCTCGGCAAGGTTCAATATAATCGATTGAGTTACGAAACTTTTTAAAAAGCCTACTATAACAGTGGGCAGAAGCATAAACAAACCTATGCCCAAAACAAGAGAAAGTGCTACTGCCGCGTATATGGCGATGTCTTTGATTTTATCGCCGAACTTATCGTCAAGCCACTTTTCGAATTTTGACGGCTCATAACCTTCCTCGCCCTCAACATCAAACAGTTCTGCCGAAAACATAAGCGATTTAACACCTATAACCATAGATTCCACAAAGTTGACAACACCACGTATTATAGGCAATTTTAAAAATTTATATTTGGAAGTAATGGAACTGATCGCTTTTTTATCAATTACAATCTCGCCATCGGATTTACGCACCGCAGTGGCAATCTCTTTGGGGCCGCGCATCATAACGCCTTCTAAAACAGCCTGACCGCCTATGCTGGTTTTATGAATTCCGCAATCGCTCTTTGCATTATTATTCTTACTCATATATCTGCCTATCCTCCTGAAAGAATTAAACATTTACATTTACACCGAAAATTATACTACTTTTTTTTAAAATAATCAATACATCACATAAAATATTCATACTTTATTAAAAAATGCCGCGACATAGCCACGGCATTTTGTTATTTATTTTCTTTTAAGAAACTTAAATATTTTTTGTAGGCATCCTCCGTTTTATTATCACCGGGAGAGTAATATGTTTTCCCCTTTAAAGCATCGGGCAGATACTGTTGTTCCACATAGGAATTTTTGTAGGAATGAGGATACTTATACTCCACTCCTCTGCCAAGATTTTGTGCCCCTTGATAATGGGAATCTTTAAGATGCAAAGGCACATTACCGCCCCTGCCTGAACGAATATCGGAAATAGCACTGTCAATGGCACATATACCGGAATTGGATTTTGGCATACACGCAAGCATTATAACGGCATCCGCCAAAGGTATCCGTGCCTCGGGCAAACCAAGTTGCAAGGCACTGTCTACACAGGCTTTTGTAATTGCTATGGCATTTGGATAGGCAAGGCCTATATCCTCTGCCGCAATCACCGTAAGCCGTCTACACGCCGAAATCAAATCGCCACCCTCTAAAAGTCTTGCAAGATAATGAACTGCCGCATCGGGATCACTGCCCCGTATTGACTTTTGAAAAGCGCTCACAACATCATAGTGACTGTCTCCGTCTTTATCGTACATAAAGGCGGACTTCTGCGTGGCTTCTGCCGCAGTATTTATATCGACCTCGATTTCCTGTTCATCCCGGTAAAGATGCATTTTTACACACATCTCCACTGCATTTAAGGCTTTGCGGACATCGCCGCCGGAGGTATGACTTATATGGGTTATACTCTCATCAGAAAAAGAAATCTTTTTGTCAGGGTAATCCTGCTGTATACACTCTATTCCCCGACGGACTGCTTTTTCAATATCCTCCGCCTCAATAGGCTTGAACTCCACAACAGTACTGCGGGACAAAATAGCATTATATACATAAAAATACGGGTTTTCCGTAGTACTTGCTATTAGTGTTATCCTGCCGTTTTCTATATATTCCAGCAGGGACTGCTGCTGCTTTTTATTAAAGTTCTGTATCTCGTCAAGATAAAGGAGAACCCCGTTACTGTTGCCGAAAGAATCCAGTTCGGAAACTATATCTTTTATATCCTTGGTAGATGCATTCGTCGCGTTGAGTTTATAAAAGTTTTTACCACTTGCCTTTGCACATATATTGGCAACAGTGGTCTTTCCTGTTCCGGAAGGGCCAAAAAATATCATATTCGGTATCTCGCCGACACTTACAAGATTTGTCAGGATTTTACCCTCGCCTATTATATGTCCTTGTCCAACCACGTCCGAAAGACTATCAGGACGGATTCTGTCTGCAAGGGGTGATGCCATACATTTCACCTCTTATCTGTAAAGGGGATATTTTTTACAAAGTGCATTTACTTTTTCAATGGCTTTTTCTTTATTTGCTTCAAAGTTTTTGAGTGTAATCTCTATTATATCCGCAATTTCAACCATATCTTCTTCCTTCATTCCTCTTGAAGTAACAGCGGGAGTTCCCAACCTGATTCCGCTTGTTATAAAAGGTGAAGTAGTCTCGAAAGGAATGGTGTTTTTATTGGCGGTTACACCTATTTCGTCAAGCATTTTTTCGGCCTCTTTACCCGTTAAACCTATACTTGTAAGGTCTACAAGCATAAGGTGATTATCAGTTCCGCCGGAAACAATCCTGAAACCTCTTTCAGCAAGTGATGCACAAAGGGTTGCCGCATTTTTTACAACCTGCTGCTGATATGCTTTGAACTCATCGGAAAGCGCCTCTTTAAAGCACACAGCCTTTGCAGCAATAATGTGCATCAAAGGTCCGCCCTGGATACCGGGGAAAATTGCCTTATCTATCATCTTGGCGTGTTCTTCCTTACACATAATCATACCGCCTCTGGGACCGCGCAAGGTCTTATGAGTTGTAGTTGTTACAAAATCTGCATAAGGTACGGGATTGGGATGGAGTCCAGCTGCAACAAGACCTGCAATATGTGCTATATCCACCATCAGATATGCGCCAACTTCTTTGGCAATTGCAGAAAATTTTTCAAAATCAAGTGTTCTGGAATATGCACTCGCACCGGCTACGATAAGTTTGGGTTTATGTTCAAGCGCCAACTCGCGTACTTTATCATAATCAATAACCTCGCTGCCTTCTTCTACACCGTATGGGATAATATTAAAATATTTACCCGACATATTAACGGGACTTCCGTGGCTTAAATGACCGCCGTGAGAGAGGTTCATACCCAAAACAGTATCGCCGGGAGTAAGACATGCGAAGAACACTGCCATATTAGCCTGAGCGCCGGAATGAGGCTGAACATTAACGTGGTCAGCACCAAAAATCTTTTTGGCTCTCTCAATGGCAAGGTTTTCTGCAACGTCAACACACTCGCAACCGCCGTAATAACGTTTGCCGGGATAACCTTCTGCATATTTATTTGTAAGTGGTGTTCCCATTGCCTCTATAACAGCATTGCT
>SVKG01000041.1 GCA_015068565.1 Oscillospiraceae bacterium
TACACAGATATTGACGGAGTGCCGGTAAGTTTATGATAAAAGCACATCTCCTCGTAACCTTGCTGAGGTTTCTCTGCATCCCGGCAAGTGGCAATCCCGTCTGCCGCGTGTTCGTTACGGGGGGTGACTTCCAGTGAGGGGATGTCAAACTCTGACTTTTCGGTTAAAAGCGGATAGCCCATATTACAGTGATAAAGAATCTCAAAAGGTGCTTCCTGCGAACCTATGTTTGTGACTTTATCCGTCATTATAATTTCGTTTCTGTCAAGAGGAACGATATATTCGCGCTCTAAAATCAGTTTATGCCCGAACATAACCGCATCGCGGACAACTGCTTTTATGTGAATACTCTCGTCATCTGTCCAATGGGAAATATTTTCGCAGGGGGTGTTTGAAATCGTGCCGTGAAGCGGCAACTCCTCGCCGTTATCAATACAGGGACTGCCCACCGCCGTAAGTCCGCAGGTGGTAAAAAATCCGGCTGTAAAGGATTTTAAAAATCCCGCGCCTACACCGTCATAATATTGGGGTGAAACATATCCGCAAGGGGAAAAGTATCCGTAATTATCTCCTTTAAAGGTCAATCTTGAAATATCTGCGCATCTGTCTGCCGAGACCCAGAACTCCAAGCCCTTGCCGTTTCTTACATAAAGCATCCGCATACCGTCGCCCTTACCTCCGCAAAGGCGCATCTCCTCTACTCCGCAGACCTGCGCGGCATTACCCATATATTTATTCATAAAATACCCCTTTCCGCATTTTGATTTATTATAAGTATACCATATTTTTATCTTTGTTCAAGGTTTAAAAACGGGTTTGGAATTTCCAAACCCGTTATATTTTATCTTATTCCGTATTTTTCAATGATATAGTCCATATCTTTGTCGCCTCTGCCGGAAAGGTTTATAAGAATTGAGCCTTTGCCCATCTCTTTGGCAAGTTTGATACCGTATGCAACGGCGTGGGAACTTTCAATAGCAGGGATGATACCTTCCAGTCTTGAAAGAGTGAAGAATGCATCTATGGTTTCATCATCGGATATAACATCGTATTTTACTCTGCCTGATGTATGCAAGAATGCATGTTCGGGGCCTGATGAAGGATAATCAAGACCACTTGCAACAGAATATACAGGAGCAGGATCGCCGTTTTCATCTTTAAGCATAATGCTGTTGAATCCGTGCATAACGCCCTCTGTACCGTATTTAAGACTTGCGGCATGGTCGCCGAGTTTAGGTCCTCTGCCGAGT
The DNA here is from genome assembly GCA_015068565.1 of Oscillospiraceae bacterium. GTDB lineage: Bacteria > Bacillota > Clostridia > UMGS1810 > UMGS1810 > SIG455. The sequence continues at coordinate 1,251 of SVKG01000041.1, forward strand.
GGCTCTACACCGTATATATCAACGGGGTCATTTAAAAATCCCGAGAACATCCCCATAGCATTTGAACCGCCGCCAACACAGGCAACTACCGCATCGGGAAGTTCGCCCGTCATTGACAGAAACTGCTCTCTTGCCTCTATACCCACTACGCTCTGGAAATCGCGAACCATCATGGGGAAAGGATGAGGCCCTACTACGGAACCGATACAGTAAATACAGTCCTTATAATCTTTGCTATATGCTTCAAAAGCGGCATCAACTGCCTCTTTTAAAGTGGCAAGACCGTCAGTAACCTCTACCACATTTGCACCGAGAATTTTCATCCTGGCAACATTGGGTGCCTGTTTTTTGATATCAACAGAGCCCATATATATATCACATTCCAGACCAAAGTATGCAGCAGCCGTTGCCATGGCAACACCGTGCTGTCCTGCACCGGTTTCTGCAATTACTTTTTTCTTGCCCATATATTTGGCAAGAAGAACCTCGCCCATACAGTGATTAAGTTTATGAGCACCTGTGTGATTCAAATCCTCACGCTTTACATAAAGTTGCACACCGTTACCGATACTGTTTGAAAGTCTTTCAAGATACGAAACCGGTGTGGGTCGTCCCTGAAACTCCTTACGGATTTTACGCAGTTCCCCTATAAACTTACTTGATTTACAAATAGTAAAATATGCCGCGGTTATCTCGTCCATGGCACGTTTGAGGTCCTCTGTTATATAAGAGCCCCCAAACTTACCGTAATACCCGTTTGCATCGGGATAATTTTTAAAATAATTATCAAATTCTATTCCGTTATGTTTCATTACATTTACCTCCGATTTATATTAAATTGAACATCATACATTCTGTGAGCAACGCCATCGTTTTGTTAACAGTTTCATACAAATTCCTCCAACAAAAAAGTCCCTGACAGATATACCTGTCAAGGACGAATATAACATATCCGCGGTGCCACCTTGATTTCACGCTCAATCCCGTGCCCTCAGCAAAGTACTATCATACTCCCGACTACTGACGTAAGTCCACACGTCGGCGCATTTGACGCCGCCCTCAACAGTCCATATTACTCAGGCAGTTTTGCGGAACTCACACCATAATCCGCTCGCTCAAAAAACTGGGTCTGACTTTTTTCTGTCTCAACGGTTTAGATATTATAAATTTATATTATTATAGCATTTTCATATTACTATGTCAAGGTGTTTTTATTTACCAAGAATTTTTTCCGCATAGCGCACTACACCCATGGCATCTTTACTATACATATCGGCGCCTATTACGTCGGCATATTCGCGGGTAAGAACTGCACCGCCTACAACGGTTTTACAGTTCGGTGAAGTTTCCTTTATCTGCTTTATTGTTTCCTCCATAGACGGAACGGTTGTCGTCATAAGCGCACTGAGCACCGCTATGGGAGATTTAAGTTCCAAAACCTTTTTAGAAACGGTTTCGGGCGGTACATCCTTACCAAGATCTACAACGTCATAACCATAGTTTTCAAGCAGTAATTTTACTATGTTTTTGCCGATATCGTGAATATCGCCCTCAACGGTTGCTATTACGATTGTGCCTTTATCTGATTTTTTAACCGATGTTCCTGACATAAAGGTCTTTATCTGCTCAAACGCCGTCTTTGCCGCCTCTGCGCTCATAAGAAGTTGCGGCAAATACACTCTCTTTTCCTCAAAGCCTTTACCGACAGTGTTTAAAGCGGGGATAATCTCGTTTTGCACAATATCAAGGGGGGCAACGGTTTTCAGCAAATCTTGCGTTATTTTACCCGCTTTATCTTTAAAGCCTTTTACCACCGCGTACTGCAAATCAGTTTTATATTCAGTTTCTGTTTTGGCTCCTTCCTGAACAGTGGTAGTTGAGGCCGGTGTGAAATTGCTTATATTTTCGATATACCCGGTGCAGTTTTCGTCCATATTATGAAGTGCCTTAAAGGAATAGTACGTTTTCATCATATCGGCAGAATATGGATTCATTATAGCCGCAGAAAGTCCGTTTTCCAGCGCCAGTGCAAAAAACGTGCCGTTAATTGCATCACGGCAGGGCAAACCGAAAGATACATTTGACACACCCAAAGATGTGTGGCAGCCAAGTTCGCCTTTAATACGTTTTAACGCTTCAAGAGTTACTGACGGCGATGAAGTATCTGCGCTTACGGTCATGGCAAGGGGGTCGAACACAATATCTTTTTTATCTATACCGTAACTTGCCGCGGTGTCGAGTATTTTACGGGCAATACTTACTCTGCCCTCGGCTGTTTCGGGAATGCCGTCCTCATCAAGGGTAAGGGCAACAACCACACCTCCGTACTTTTTAACAAGAGGAAATATTGATGACATACTCTCCTCTTTGCCATTTACGGAATTTATCATGGCTTTACCGTTATATCGGCGGAGCGCCTTTTCCATAGCATCTGCATCTGCGGTATCTATCTGCAAGGGCAGATTTACAACAGATTGAAGGTGGCATACCGCCCCACAGAGCATACGGGGTTCGTCAATATCGGGAAGTCCCACATTGACATCTAAAATATGTACTCCCCTATCCTGTTGGTTTACGCCCTCATTTAGTATATAACCAATATCGTTTTCCACAAGCGCCTGTTTGAACCTTTTTTTGCCGGTGGGGTTGATACGCTCACCGATAAGTATAGGCTCGTTGCCAAACTCAACAGAATGTGTATAGGAAGAAACAACGGTAGTTCTTTTAAAAACAACGTCACACGGCTCTATACTGCCGCTTTTTGCCGTAAGCAATTGAATATGCCGCGGCGTTGTCCCGCAGCAACCTCCGGCAAGTCTTACACCCTCTTTTATAAGTGCTGTGACTTCATCGGCAAACTCTTCGGGAGAAACATCGAATACTGTTTCACCATTTTCAATACGGGGCAGACCGGCGTTGGGTTTTAATATAACCGGTACGGATGCACACGATAGAAGTTCCCTTACCACTCCCGCAAGTTGAGCAGGTCCCAATGAACAGTTTGCACCAACTGCGTCTGCGCCCATACCTTCAAGCATAGCCACCATCGCACGGGGTGAGGCTCCCGTCATAAGTTTACCGTCAGAGCCGTAAGCGTTGGAAACGAGTACGGGCAAATCACAGTTCTCTTTAACCGCAAGTAGTGCCGCTTTTGTTTCGTAACTGTCGTTCATAGTTTCTATAAACACAAGGTCAGCGCCGTATTTTGCTCCGAGTTTTACGGTTTTTGCAAACAGTGAAACTGCATCTTCAAAATCAAAATCACCCAATGGGCGGAGCAATCTGCCCGACGGGCCAATATCGAGCGCTATGAATTTAGGTTGTGTGCCTCGGCTTTTATCACGGGCGGCGGCTGCGTTTTCAATTGCGGTCTTTACTACCTGTTCAAGTTGTCGGTCATCGAATTTAAGGCTGTTTGCCCCAAAGGTATTGGCGCATACAACATTACTGCCGACATCAAAATACTGCTTATGAATACCCGAAATTATCTCCGGATGGGTAATATTCCACATCTCGGGATATTCTCCGGCTTTAAGTCCATGGCTTTGCAGCATAGTACCCATACCGCCGTCAAGATATACTTTATTCGTTTTTATAAATTCACGAAAATTCATACCGCACCTCTGATTTTATTCTACGCCCACAAAAGCCGTTACAGATTTTGAAGGTGACATTATAAGGCTGTCCCTCAAAAAAACGCCTATATGTTTGCCGCAGTTAAGCACATTGAAAATATCCTTTTGCACAGAAAGGCTCAAATCCCCGAACCCCGGACTGAACCGCGGACGAAGTGCAGTGTCGTGTTCCGCTGCCATCTCCTTGCAAAAGATATCGCACAGTGCCTCTATACGCTCTGCACCTATCGCCTGAATTATAACGGCTCTTGACGGGGAAATACTGCTGTATTTCAATATAAGTCTGTCAATCTCAACGCCAACAGTACCTGCAAAAATTATAACACTTCTGCATCCATCAAGGTTTTTGGCAAGATTACGGGATGCAACGGTGAGTTCGCCCATAGAGCAAACATCGCCCGAAACCGCAACGTCAAATTCACGGCAGCACACCTTATAGTTAAGAAGCGGCCGTACCTCGGCTATGCAACTGTCTATAAGTTTATCTGTTGCCGCATCAGTCCCGCCGCAACCGGCATACCGCATAATCTCTTTTTTATCAAAATCAGGCTCATCATAAAATCTTACTGTTACCATTTTATTTACCTAAAATATCCGAAAGATTGCTCTGTATCTTTTCTGCCACGTCAGGCTTATTCATAGAATACACATGCACATTTGTGATGCCGTTTGCATACAAATCTATAATCTGGTCCGTGGCATAGGCAATTCCGGCCTGTTTCATAGCGGCAGGGTCTGTGCCGAACTTATCCACAAGACTTTTAAAACGCTGTGGCATAAACGAACCTGAAAGTTTAACTGCCCTGTCTACCTGATTGGCGTTTGTGATGGGCATAATACCGGGAATAACGGGTACAGTGATACCTGATTCACGGATTTTATACAAAAAATTATAGAGAAGATTATTATCGAAAAACATCTGGGTGGTGATAAAATCACAACCCGCATCAACTTTTTCTTTAAGATATCTGATATCTTCCCTTTGATTGATACTCTCGGGATGAACCTCAGGATAACAAGCACAACCTATACACAAATCGGGCTCGTTTTCTTTAAGTTCGGCTATAAGGTCAATTGCATACTTATAATCCCATCCGCTGCGGTCAGAAGACTCCATTTCGGGAGGGATATCGCCGCGAAGTGCCATGACATTTTGCAAACCTGCCGCTTTTATCTCGGCAATTTTGCGGCGTACCGTATCCTTGCTTGAAGAAACACAAGTAAGATGTGCCAACGTAGGAACGCCGTACTTTTCTTTTATCCCTTTTGCAATATCAAGGGTGTAATTGCTTGTCCCTCCGCCGGCACCGTATGTAACACTCATAAACAAGGGTTTTAGTCTGGCTATTTCCTCAACTGCCGTCCTGACACTTTCAAACTGTGTTCCCGGTTTTGGCGGGAACACTTCGAAAGACAGGGATTTTGTTTCTTTGGTAATCAAATCGATAATTTTCATTTTTTATCCTCTTAAAAGGCGCTTCCGCAGAAACGCCTTGTTTTTTCAATTAACCGTCTTTAAGCGCTTTTACATCACCAATCTCTTTGGGTGGTGCTTCCAAATACTCAAACAATTTATCCACATCCTCTGTGAATTCATACAGTTCACGGCAGTTTTTACGAAGGAAATTCTTTTCGATAGCAGCATCGAGCATACTGTTCATCTCGTTATAATACCCCATTATGTTATACACCGCAATAGGCTTATTATGACGGCAAAGTTGTTTGGATGTGAGGATTTCAAAAAACTCCTCAAATGTGCCTATACCACCGGGAACTATAATAAATGCATCAGCATTGTCCTCCATAATCTGCTTACGCTCACGCATGGTGTCCGGCTTTACAAGCACATCGCAGAAATCACAGATAAGTTCTACCGATTCCTCAATGAAAAACTTGGGTATTACACCCATTATATGTCCGCCGCCGTCATGCACACCACGTGCCGCCGCACCCATCAAACCGTTTCCGCCACCACCGAACACAAGGGAATGTCCCCTCTCTGCCATGGCTCTGCCCAATTGCTCAACCTTTTCTATATACTTAGGATCTATGGTGGGAGAAGCCGCACCAAATACACATATTCTCATATTTATATCTCCTTTCCGATACGTTTTCATAATATAATAATATGTAGTTTTTGTCAATACCTGCACACTTATTGCAAAATCTTTGAAATGCTGTAAAATTCATTATTTATATGTTGTTAATCTTTGTATTATTGACTTTTTGATTTACCGGAATTATAATTTTATTATACATATAATTATATAAGAGGTACTTTATATGAAGTTGGGTTTAGTTGTTGAAGGCGGTGCAAGTCGCGTTTATTTTTCAACAGGTGTTATGGATTTTTTACTCGAAAAAAACATCCGCGCCGACTATGTTGTGGGTGTAAGTGCCGGTATCGCCAATGCCGCATCCTACATCTCCGGACAGTTGGGCAGAAACTTACAGGTGGGTACGAATTTTCTTACTGACAAGCGGTATATGGGTATGAGGCATCTGCTTAACCCCAAAAAGCGCAGTTATTACAACATAGACTTTGTGTTCGGGGGGATTATGGATTATGTGCCCTTTGATTTTGACGGGTACAACGCCTCCGGCTGTCAGGCAACGGCGGTGGTCACAAACCTATCTACCGGCAAGGCCGAATACATTGACGTATCACACCACAACGGCGACTGGACGCCTATGATTGCAAGTTGCTCACTGCCTATAATGTTTCAACCCGTAAAAATGGGCGACAGCCTCTACCTTGACGGGGGAATAGCAGACCCGATACCCGTAAACAGGGCTATCGAAGACGGTTGTGACAAAATAATAGTTATAACAACAAGGGAGAGGGAGTTTAAAAAGACAAAGGAATCCGGCGTGGGGTTATCATCACTGATATACAAAAAATATCCGAACTTTGTTTCTCTTTTAAAAAACAGAGCCACCCTCTACAACGAAGCCAGGGACAACGTTCTGCAACTTGAAAAACAAGGTAAAATCCTGCTTATATCTCCCGAAAACACCGACGGTTGGCGGAGAACTGAATCAAATCCCGACTTAATAAGGCAGTTCCACTCCGCCGGTTACGAGATTGCAAAGGCAAAATATGAAGAGATTGTAAATTATATCGGAAAATGATTAAAATTTACTTTGTTTTTGTTGACATAAAAATACAAATATGTTAAAATGAACATAATAATTTATGCTGTATTCAGCGGTCAATCATAATTTCTCAGGAGGAAACAAAAATGATAAACCAAATCAACGGAAAGAAAAGAATTTTCGCAATCGCTTGTATTGTACTGTGTGCATGTGCTTTTATTTTACAGTTCCTGCCCTTCTGGTCACACAACGGCGAAACTTCTTCTATAAACGGCTACATCTGGCTGCCCTTTACCGATGAACACAAAGACCTCGGCAACTGGATTAACTCACAGACAGCAACACCCTTTAAAATAGACGACATTCTTCTTTTCCCTTCAATTTCAATGGTGGCTTCTGCTGCAAGTGTTATTCTGCTCATTATAAATGCCAAATCAAAACGTGCTTTCGTTCTCCCTTTGATTTGCGCACTCGCAGGTATTTGTGCATATAACAAACCCGCTTCACTTTTCCTCAGCAATCTCTGGCCCGTACATATGGCAATCTCTGTTTTACTCCTGGTTGCTTCAATCGGTCTGGCTGTTTTTTGCTTTAAAAAAAGTGAAAACGCTTAATTGATTTTTTAATCGCAATTTTCAAGAGTCGGTATCAGCCGACTCTTGATTTATAGTTTGAACTACTTTTTAGGTGATTATAAATGCTTAAACTGTTTAAGAAAAACCAAATACTTACCATACCGAATCTGCTCAGTTTTTTCAGACTTTTACTTATACCGCTGATAATATGGCTGTATGTATTCCGTCAGCAACACTATATTGCAGCCGCTGTTATTCTGCTGTCAGGCGCAACTGATATTGCCGACGGTATAATTGCAAGAAAGTTCAATATGATTTCGGATTTCGGCAAAATTTTAGACCCTATCGCAGACAAACTCACACAGATTGCTTTGTTGGTTTGTCTTTCTTACAAATATCCGCTGATGCTTGTGCTGATTGTGTTATTTGTGTTTAAAGAATGTATTATGGGTGCACTCGGTGCTATCAACATCAAAAAGCAACAAGCCGTAAACAGTGCAAAATGGCACGGCAAACTCAACACCATAATCTTATACAGCACAATGCTTATAATGATTCTGTTTCCCGGATTGCCGAAGGTTGTTGTTAACATTATGATCGGTGCATGCATTGTTTCTATGTGCTGTTCACTGCTTTTATACACAAGGTTTTACCTTTGCACGTGGAAGCAAAACCGTGATTTGTCAACAGAGGAAAATGTGATAGGATAAAAAACATTACATACTAAAACACCCAATATACCATTAGTGTATATCGGGTGTTATTGTTTTTAACCGTTATCTGCAAGAGATGTTTTCAAATGTTACTCCCTCACAGCATTGCAGGTATATAGTCTGCCGTCTGCTATCGGTATCGTTGTCTATGCTGATATTTTTAAACTTTACATTCCTGATAAAGTGTCCGGGAATATCGAAGCCCGAAAGTTCGATTGCCTCACAGTATTCGTCGTTACCCTCTCTGCTGTGCATACGGGCAGTAATCTGCATATTCTCAAATGTGCAATCCTCAAACACTGGTGCGGTGGGTGCGCCCTCTCCGTCATCGTTATAGCCGACAGAGTGCATAAGTATTCTGCATACCTTTGAATGACTTACATGGATATCCCTTACATAACCGCCGCGCTTTTTGGTACCTTTGATTTCCACCCCGTAAGTGGAGGTGCCCATATCACAGTTCCATATACGAACGTCACTTACTCCGCCTGACATCTCGCTGCCGATAGTGATACCGTGACCGAAATGGCTTACGCAGTCAAACACCCGTATATGCTCACAGGGAATATTTATAACATTACCCTCGGGATTTTTACCCGACTTAATGGCAACGGCATCGTCGCCGGTGAAGAATTCACTGCCGAACAAAGTACAGTTGGTAGATGAATCGGGATCCCAGCCGTCACCGTTCCATACTCCCTGAGAACGGAAAGTACAACCGTAAGTTACAATGTTATCAGAGTATATCATATGTACATTCCAACTTGCACCGTTCATTACAGTTATTCCCGCCAACTCTATATTCTGCGCACAACTGATATTTATAAGACGGGGACGGGCTCTGCCGGCAACGGTTTTAGGAAGTTCGTATTCCTTTATCTTATCGCCGAGAGCGTCTATAAAATCCTTCATAAGGACGGATTCAACATCAACTACGTTATGGGCAAGAGTTCCTCCCCCGCCGCACACTGTGCCTGTGCCTCTTATTTTTACATTACGGCAGTTATATCCTTTGCCGCGTTCCAGTTCACCTATATTGATAAGTCCTGCATAACACATCATTTCATGGCCTTCAAAACGGCTCTTGATTTTAGGCTCATAATCTGACACATTGGTCGTGCCGTGAATAATTGCGCCCTCATCAAGATACAGTTCCATATCAGAGTGAAGGTACAGGGAACCTGTCATATAATCCCCACTAGGAACATACACACACTCTCCCGCTTTACAATCGTCTATGGCAGCCTGTAAACTTTTTGTATTAAGTGTTTTGCCGTCACCCACCGCATTATAGGGGGGCTTGGTTACATCAATAACAACTCTTTCCTTTTCGGTAGCAAATACTCCATCGCCTATCTTACAAGCAGTGTTACCAGCCATTTCTACCGAAAACGAATATTCTGTCGCCGGAGAAAGGTCTGCTACTTTAAAATGGCATTTCTCCGTTTTGCCTATCTCCGCTCCGTTCATAGACACTGCATAACTGTTGCCCACTTCATAATTTTCGGGCAAGTCCCAGTACAGAACAACAGAATCCGGT
>SVKG01000042.1 GCA_015068565.1 Oscillospiraceae bacterium
CTGTACCGCCAAGTGTAAACGCGGGGCGCAGAACTACGGGATAGCCGATTCTCTCCGCAGCAGCCTTTGCTTCTTCAAGAGAATAAGTGATCTCAGAAGGAATTACAGGTTCGCCAATAGAGGAACACAGTTCTTTAAACATTTCTCTGTCCTCGGCGCGTTCGATACTCTCACTCTTGGTGCCGAGAAGTTCAACCTCGCACTCTCTCAGTATGCCTTCCTTTTCAAGTTGCATGGCAAGGTTAAGTCCTGTCTGTCCGCCGATGCCGGGAACAAGGGCATCAGGACGTTCATTTCGTATAATTCTTGAAACATATTCAAGAGTAAGGGGCTCCATATAAACTTTATCCGCAATGGATGTATCGGTCATAATAGTTGCGGGATTGGAGTTGGCAAGTATAACCTCATACCCCTCCTCTTTAAGAGCGATACACGCCTGTGTACCCGCGTAATCAAACTCGGCAGCCTGTCCGATTATAATAGGACCGGAGCCTATGATAAGAACCTTCTTAATGTCTTTTCTCTTAGCCATTTTTGTGCCTCCTAAATAATTATCGCTCAACAAACAATCATAAAAAAACGGTTTAAACAATGCCGACAGCACTGCTAAACCGAATCAACAACAGATAAAATAAGGAACGAATTTTGTGAGAGAAAGAATATTAACTGAAAACTTAAAAATCGACGGCATCATATTTTGAGCCGCCAGTGTGTATATATCACAGCAATTTAAAAGTTTGCAAAAAAAAATCATTTGTGGAACCCTCTCTCAATTTTCTCTAATTATAGCACATCACCATCATTATGTCAACGGGGATTTTTCATTTTTCTCCATTTTTTTGCCTTGATATTGACTGAAAAACTTTTTGGTGATATACTTGATTTTAGTGGCATTGTATTCACGCAAAGTCACATATAAAAGGAAAATGTAAAGAAGGTATTTAAATGGCAGAATGTAATCACAATTGTGAAACTTGCAAGGAAAACTGTTCCAGCAATCCAAAAAGTTTTCTTGAAGCCCCTCACCAGATGTCAAGTGTTAAAAAGGTATATGCCGTAATGAGCGGCAAAGGCGGTGTGGGTAAATCATTAGTTACTTCGATGATGGCGGTTGCAACTCAGAGAAACGGGCTTAACGCCGCAATCCTTGATGCTGACATAACCGGTCCGTCAATACCAAAAGCGTTTGGAATCAAATCACGCGCCGTGGGTAACGAATACGGTCTGCTCCCCGTTAAAACCCATACAGGAATTGACGTTATGTCAATAAATCTTTTACTGGATAACGAAACCGACCCCGTTGTATGGAGAGGCCCTGTAATAGGTGGAACTGTTAAGCAATTCTGGACAGATGTTATATGGGACGATGTTGACTATATGTTTGTTGATATGCCTCCCGGAACCGGTGATGTTCCGCTTACGGTTTTTCAATCATTACCAATTGACGGCATAATTGTAGTGACTTCCCCGCAGGAACTCGTTTCCATGATAGTTGAAAAAGCGGTTAAGATGGCAAATCTTATGAATATACCGATTATGGCGATTGTGGAAAATATGTCTTATTTTACCTGCCCGGACTGCGGCAAGAAGCATAACATTTACGGCGAAAGCAATATAGAAGAAACCGCCGCAAAATTCGGCATTAAGAAAGTCGTTAAACTGCCTATCGACCCGATGTTTGCAAAACTCTGCGATGCAGGTACAATTGAAACTGTTCCCGATAACATTACAAATGAATTATTTACCTGTATTGAACAATAATATTTAAATAATCAAACGGCACAGACTACAACCGTGGTCTGTGCCGTTTTCGTTTAGAATTATTTATCAAGTTTCATAGTAAACCAGAACGTGCTGCCTTCATCAATTTTACTGTTAACACCAAAATCGGCGTCATGGGCAGAAAGAATCATTTTTACTATCGAAAGTCCCAATCCGCTTCCCAGTACATTCCTCTTATGTGTGTTACTGGAACGATAATACCTCTGCCATACTTTGGGAATATCTTCTTCGGCTATTCCTTTTCCTGTATCAGTTACTTCAAACAAAGCGGTATTTCCGGATTTTTTAAGGCTTATGATAACTTTTTTATCGTCGCCGGTATAGTTAACCGCATTGATAATCAGATTGTATATAACAGATTTAATGCGGCGGTAATCACCCATTACATACAAATCATCGGCAATATCAACTTCGAATGTGTATCCGTCTTCCTCAAACGCTTTAAACCCGTCAAGAGAAGCCTCAGCAACACGGGAAAGTGAAAAACGCTCGTTCTCATACACACCTTCACCGGATTCCAGTTTTGACAAATCAAGGATGTCATTAACAAGCATCGACAGTCTGTTGGTTTCGTCAACTATTATATTGGTGTGTACTTCCCTTTTGGCATCGTCCTTGCCCGAAATATCGCGTATCATCTCGGCATAAGACTTAATTATGGTCAAAGGAGTCCGCAAGTCGTGGGATACATTTGCCAACAGGTCTCTTCGGAGTTCGTCGGATTTAGACAGCGTAACAGCAGTGCTATTAAGTACAGATGCAAGTTCGTTAATCTCCCTGTAATCACCTTTGACAAATTTAACACCATAGTTACCTATTTCAAGCATTTTGGCAGATCTTGTAATGTCGGAAATCGGTTTTGAAAGCCGTTTCGACAGCAAATACGCAAGTAAAAACGAAATAAACAGCGAAATAAGCGTTACAGCCACCAGCAACTCCTGCAACACCATGGTTGTCATATCCACACGGGCAACGGGTGAATAAAGATACAGGTATTCGTTTTCCTTGCCGGGCAGTTCACTTAAATATGTTATCCTTTGGGGTTGGTTTTTTTCACCCGGTAAAACGATTGCTTTTCCAAGGTGTAGTATATTTTCCTCAATTGCAATTCTTCTCGGTTCCGGATTCCTTTTTGGACGGCGGAAGTCAAAACGGGTATTCCCCGCAAGTACTGTCCCGTTCTCATCCAGAATATACGCAAAAACATTATGCTCAACCAAAATGACATTGGTTAATTCTTCATAATCAGCCAGTGAATATGTCTTTATAACTTGCTTACCTATATTGGTAATCTGATGAGCGCGGTTACGCTCATAAAAAGTCTGCAAAAAAATTATCTGCAAAGCCCACAGCAAAATCATAATCAAAATCGAGAACATTGAGAAATATCCCCAAAGTTTATACGCCAATGATTTGTCCTTTGGCTTTTTGGTTCTTTTAAACATATCAGTCCACCTCAGCCACTTCAAACTTATATCCAACTCCGCGGACGGTAACAATCATATCACGACAAACACCAAGATTATTCCTGAGCATCTTTATATGGGTATCAACTGTTCTGCCGTCGCCGTAAAAATCATAGCCCCATACGGTATTTAAAATTTTATCCCTGCTGAGGGCTACATTCTTATTTGCTGTTATATACAGCAAGAGTTCGTATTCCTTTGGTGTCAGGTTTATCTTATTACCCGATACGGTGACAGTATGTGCATCAATGTCAATTTCAAGTTCGGCAAATTTAAGCACCCTATTCACACCGCTCTGGTAATTGTTACGTTTAATAATAACATTCGCTCTCGCCATAAGTTCCTTGGGCGAAAAAGGCTTAACAACATAATCGTCAATACCGATTTCAAAACCAAAAAGTTTATCGTACTCTTCTCCCCGTGCCGAAAGCATCAATATAGGGGTGTTATGAATTTTTTTGATTTTTTTACATGCGGAAAAACCGTCGAGTTTTGGCATCATAACATCCATTATTATCAAATCATAACGATTTTCATTACATTTATCGACTGCCTCTATACCGTCTATGGCTTCGTCCACTTCATAACCTTCAAATTCAGCATACTCGCGTATAACTGATCTGATTTTTTCTTCATCATCCACAATAAGAATTCTGCCCATACTGTCCTCCGTGGGATTTATTTTTGATTAGATTTTAAAATAATTTTGTGAACTTTTCGTGAAAATCCAATGAAAATTAAATTAAAAATCCTCCGTTGACTCCTATAATCTGTCCGGTAATAAAATCAGCAGAATCAGATGCAAGGAACAACGCTGTTTCTGCAATATCACGACTTTTGCCTATGGTTTGAAGAGGCGTTTCCGAAATAAGTTCTTGCATTATATCGCTATTTATATTCCTGTTCATATCGGTATCAATAATTCCGGGGGTTATGCAGTTTACATTGATACCCGACGGACCGAGTTCTTTTGCAAGTGCTTTGGTAAATCCAATGACCGCCGCCTTTGTAGCCGAATATGCAACCTCACAGGAGGCACCGCATACTCCCCACATTGAAGAAATGTTTATAATCTTGCCCTTATGATTGTGAATCATAATTTTAGCCGCTTCACGACTGCAATTGAAAACGCCGTCTACATTTACGCCAAACAGTCGGTCCCACTCGTCTTTTTCGGTTTCTGTGAAAAGTTTTTCGAGTGCTATACCGGCGTTATTTATAAGGACATCTACATCACCGAATTGGTTACTGATTTTATCAAACATAGACTTCACCTGCTCTGCATCAGACACATCTGCTCTCACAGGCAAAATGTCGGGATATTCCCTTACAAGTTCGTTTATCTCTTTTTCAGAGTTCAGGTAGTTTGCAGCAACATTATATCCGTTTTTACAAAAAAGCGCGGCACATTCCCGACCTATCCCCCGGGATGCTCCGGTAATCAGTACTGTTTTTTTCACAAATGCCACCTCCGTCTACTACATATTAACACTTTTTTTACAAAATTACAATTGCAATTTCTACACATTGTGATATAATTAAATAGATTATTTGTTTATATGGAGGATAACCGCTATGGGTTTGTTTAACCACAATTACAGCGAGGCAGGACCGGGTGTTTCAAAAAATGAGCGGGAGAAAAAACGCTTTTTTCTGTTCCTTGATTTACTGGGCAGAAAATTCTCTAAATTGATTTTTTTAAACATTATATATTGCATTACACTTATTCCGCTTTTTTTAGGTTTGCGTTTATCTGTTATGTTCAATCCGCTAATCATATCAGACGGCGTGTTAAATGCTGCCAACCTCGGCAAAGCACCTCTTTTTATACTTACCGGTGATATAATCGGAATTATATGTATTTTTGTGTCATTGTTTTTAACTGCACCCGCCACCTGCGGATTCACTTATGTTTTGAGAAATATGCAAAGGCAGGAGCATACATGGGTTTTCAGTGATTTTCGGGAACATTTTGCAAAAAACTTTAAACAGGCATTTATAATTGGTGTAATTGATGTTGTTGCTGCGTTGGTTCTTTACTTTGCATACACTTTCTATGCTTATTCAATGCCCCTGCTTTGGCCTGACAGTTCTCTGATTTCTTCTATGGGAAGTTGCTTTATAATTATAGCGTCACTTTTATTTGTGATCATGCATTACTACATATTCGTTATGATGGTTACTTTTGACCTCAACATCAGAAGTATTATGAAAAATGCCGTAATATTTACATTGTCCAAAATGCCTTTGAACTTATTTTTAACAGCAATAGTGGCAGCAGTAATATTTTTGAGCGTGTATTATACCTATGTGGGTATTATCGCGGTTATGGTAATAACTCTTTCTTTCTGCGGTTTTGTAATCGTTTTTGGTGTGTATCCCACAATCGAAAAGTATATGATAGATGTGCAGAAAAACGAATCCGACGACAGTGACAAGGCAGATGTCAAGGATTTCGAGGATACAATTTTATAAAAAACACGTTTAAACTTATACTATATGGGTATATAAAGAAATGGAGCCAATATGAAACTTAAACACGTTGATGTTTATACTGACGGTGCTTGTAGCGGAAACCCCGGCAAGGGCGGTTATGGTGTGATCCTTAAATACAACGGTGCTGTAAAGGAATTGAGCGAGGGCTTTGTAAACACCACTAACAACAGAATGGAGATTCTCGCCGCCGTAAAGGGACTTGAAATATTAAAAGAACCCTGCTCCGTCACTTTATACAGTGACTCTAAATATCTTGTGGATTCTGTTAATCAGGGGTGGATTATAAAGTGGCAGAAAAACAACTGGTACAGAACAAAAAATGAAAAAGCCAAGAATGTTGACTTGTTCAAAAGGCTTTTAGCACAACTTGATATTCATAAGGTTCAGTTTGTATGGATAAAAGGTCATGCCGGTCATCCCGAAAATGAGAGATGCGATTTTCTGGCAACATCTGCTGCTGCCGGAGATAATTTATCAGAAGATATACAGGAAGATTTTTGATTTAGAATTTGAAATTTTGCGCGAAAGAGGGCTTTTACAATGATTTATTTTGACAATGCCGCAACCACTCCGGTTAAGAAGGAAGTATTAGATGCTATGCTCCCCTACTTTTCCGAAAAATTCGGTAATGCATCTTCGGTTTATCAGTTCGGGCAGCAAAGTGCCACAGCCATTTTGGAAGCACGGCAAAAGGTTGCTGACGCCCTGTGCTGTAAGCCCGGCGAAATATTTTTTACCGGTTGCGGAAGCGAAGCCGACAACTGGGCAATAAAAGGCGTTGCATACGCCAATCGCAACAAGGGTAAACATATTATAACTACCGCTATCGAACACCATGCAGTTCTCCATACTTGTCAGTATCTTGAAAAGCAGGGGTTTGAGGTGACATACCTCCCCGTAGACGAGTACGGCAAAATCAGGCTTGACGAACTTAAAGCCGCTATCCGCGAAGATACTGTTCTTATATCGGTTATGTTTGCCAACAATGAAATCGGCACCATCCAGCCTATAAAGGAAATTGCAGAAATTGCAAAAGAGTACAATATCTTATTCCACACAGACGCTGTCCAGGCGATAGGTGCTGTTTCTATAAATGTAAATGAATTGGGAATAGATTTGCTCTCTCTGTCGGGTCACAAATTTGGCGGTCCCAAGGGCGTAGGCGCATTATACATCCGCAGCGGTGTACGGATAGATAATTTTATGCACGGCGGCGGTCAGGAAAGATTTAAACGTGCCGGAACCGAAAATACAGCAGGTATTGTTGGCCTCGGCGAGGCTATAAAACTTGCCACCGAAAATTTAAGCGAAAAAACAGAAAAAATAAAAAGCATACGGGATTATATAATAACAAACATCGAAGAAAAGATTCCCTACTGCCGCTTGAACGGTCATCCAACCGACAGACTTTGCGGTAATGTTAACTTTTGCTTTGAGTTTATTGAGGGCGAAGGAATGTTGCTCCTGCTGGATATGAACGGAATCTCGGCTTCATCAGGTTCTGCTTGTACATCAGGCTCACTTGACCCATCACACGTGCTTCTTGCAATCGGTATTCCCCACGGAATTGCCCACGGCTCACTTAGAGTTTCAATCGGCGAAATTAACACAATGGCCGATGCTGAAAAATTGATTGAAGTACTCCCGGGAATTATTCAGCGTCTTCGTGATATGTCCCCGTTATATGAAGAACACCTTAAAAACAATTGACACTTTGGAGGTTTAGTATATGTACAGCGAAAAAGTTATGGACCATTTTTCCAACCCACGAAATGTAGGAGAAATTGAAAACGCCGACGGTGTAGGTCAGGTTGGCAACGCCAAATGCGGCGACATTATGAAGATATATCTTAAAGTTGAAAACGATATAATCGTCGATGCAAAGTTTAAAACCTTTGGTTGCGGAGCGGCTATTGCCACAAGCAGTATGGCAACCGAACTTGTAAAGGGCAAAACTATTGACGAAGCGCTCAAACTTACAAACAAAGCAGTTATGGAAGCCCTCGATGGACTCCCACCTGTAAAGGTGCACTGTTCTGTTCTGGCAGAGGAAGCAATTGCGGCTGCTATTCAGAATTATTACGACACTCACGGCATTGATAAAAAAGTTGCCAAAAGTTGCGGACACTGTGATTCCTGCGGTTGTGAGCACTGATTTGTAATTCCCTTAGTTTTTTGTATTGACAATAGTTAACTTTAAAAACGTGCTTTGAAAAATTCCAAAGCACGTTTTTTGTTGTCATATTAATTGTAATCCTTCTTATAAAGTTGACAAAAATGTACGTCCCCTTTTGTCCGAACCATAGAGATATTTTTATCCAAGTGATATTCCAACTTCGTTGGAGTGATATTTTTGATAAATCAAAAGTGATATTGAAACCATTAGGTTTCAGTGATATTATATTTGCCATTAAACTGTGCGAAGCATAATAACACTTGGCAAAACCAAATATAACTGCGTAGCAATATAACTTGCCACAGGCAAATATAACTGAAAAAGCGACTTGTCGAAACAAGTCGCATTTTCTAACGGAGAAGGAGAGATTTTCCTCTTCTTCGCTTCGCTACGCATGACTGCAACTGCACCTCCTCCCTCGCTTCTCTCGGGTTCGGTGTGTTGCAGTGCATCGCGCCTCCGGCGCTCGAAAGACAATTCTTTCTCCGTAAAAAAAAGAGCATCATACGATGCTCTTTTTTTACGGAGAAGGAGAGATTTGAACTCTCGCGCCGGTTTCCCGACCTACACCCTTAGCAGGGGCGCCTCTTCACCAACTTGAGTACTTCTCCATACTCATATTGCCAAAGTAAAAAAATAAAAAAAGCGGAGAGGCAGAGATTCGAACTCTGGGTGCTTTCGCATCACTAGTTTTCAAGACTAGCTCCTTAAACCACTCGGACACCTCTCCGTACAAACTACGTAACTTATAATAACACATTTGCCCAATAGTGTCAACACTTTTTTCATTATTTTTTATGTTTTTATTTAATTCCTTTTGTAATATTTCCTCCTCCGCTCAAATATACATATACAAATAAACTTGTACAGTTAGGGAGGAAATTTTAATGAGCGATTACAATGTCTATCGGGATATTGCCACAAGGTGCGACGGCAATATTTACATAGGGGTAATAGGTCCGGTGAGAACCGGAAAGTCTACATTTATTAAAAAGTTTATGGATTCTCTGGTAATACCGAACATCAACAATGCTTTCAAACGTGAACGGGCGAAAGACGAACTTCCACAAAGTGCTGCGGGAAAAACCATAATGACTACCGAACCCAAATTCATCCCCAATGAGGCTGTGGAAATTGAACTTTCCGACAATGCAAAATTTAAGGTGCGGATGATTGACTGTGTGGGTTATATCGTTGATTCTGCAATGGGGCACATTGAAAACGACACCCCACGTATGGTAAAAACACCCTGGTCGGAGTCTGAAATGCCCTTTGCAAGAGCAGCAGAAATCGGCACAAAGAAAGTTATTACCGACCACTCCACAATAGGTATTGTTGTAACTACCGACGGCTCAATTTCGGGTATTGAACGGGGTGATTACATTGACGCAGAAAACCGCGTTATCAACGAATTAAAAGAAATAGGAAAACCTTTCATTGTTTTGGTGAACTCCACCAATCCCTTATCTGACTCTGCCCTATCTGCAAAAAAAGAAATCGAATCTAATCACGGTGTCACCGCTATGTGTGTAAACTGTCTTGAACTTACAGGTGACGACATCAACTGCATACTGGAAAGCGTTCTTTTTGAGTTCCCTCTTAAAGAGATTGAAATCAATATACCTGAATGGGTTGATGTATTATCCGATGACCATTATCTTAAAAAATCTATTTACAGCTCTGTCCTTTCATCCGTAAAAGACATAAAGCGCATAAGCGAAATCAAAAAAATGGCCGCTGAAATTAAAGAAAACGAAAACATAAGCGATGTAGAGGTTTCATCTATTGCGCCGGGGAAAGGCACTGTTACACTGCAATTTAAGACCTGTGACAAGTTGTTCTACAAAATACTTGGCGAAAACTGTGGTTTGGAGATAAACGGCAAAGATACCCTTATGACTTTGATGCAGGAACTTGCCGCCATCAAGAAAAAATACGACAAGATTTCTTATGCTCTCAAAGAAGTTCAGGAAACAGGCTACGGAATAGTTTCGCCTTCCATTGATGAACTGTCCCTTGAAGAGCCGGAAATTGTAAAACAAGGAAACAGATTCGGTGTACGTCTAAGAGCATCCGCCCCCAGCATACACATGATACGAGCAGACATAGAAACCGAGGTATCCCCTATTGTCGGTACGGAAAAGCAAAGCGAAGAGTTGGTACATTATCTGCTGAAAGAATTTGAAATTGACCCAAAATCTATATGGTCTACAAACATATTCGGAAAATCACTACACGAATTAGTTAACGAAGGGTTACACAACAAGTTATACCGTATGCCGGAAGACGCACAATACAAATTGCAGGAAACTCTGCAACGTATAATCAACGAAGGCAGCGGCGGACTTATTTGCATTATATTATAAAAAAAGTACCGAGTATATACTCGGTACTTTTTTATTAAAACCTGAAATCTCGTCTGTTAGAGTTTTTGATATCCTCAATATTCTGCTTGGCTATTGCTTTAACCTTTTCATTGGGGATTTTTTCAAGTTCTCTCTCAATCATTTTATATCCGACTTCTTTTGTTTCGTCACTTGCATAATCCTGCAAAAATTCTGTAAGAGTCATAAGTGCATTGGGATGGCAGCAGTTTTGTATCTGTCCATTTTTACACAGCGCCATAAAACGGTCTCCCGTTCTGCCCTCTCTGTAACACGCCGTACAGAAAGACGGTATAAAGCCCATTTCCATAAGCCAACGGACAACCTCGTCAAGGGTACGCTGGTCGGACACATCAAACTGTTCTGTATCGCGTGGGCGTTCCTGCTCAGTATATCCGCCGACAGTTGTACGGGATGCTCCACTTATCTGCGAAATACCT